>FAON01000007.1 GCA_001485605.1 Candidatus Kryptobacter tengchongensis | reverse complement strand
ATGATAAAAGTCAAATATGCTCATGCAGAACAAACAGTTGCGAAAAAATTAAAAATACATATAGATGGAATACCAATATGGTGGATGAAATAATAGCCAAATCACATCCTCAAAAGACATTGAAAGAACACATTGATGATGTGATGAATGCATTTGATAATTTAAGAAAATTAGCAAATAAGGTGGGGATAAATCTTGGAGAAGAAGATTGGGAGATATTAAAAAAAGCATGCTTTTACCATGATTTTGGTAAAGCAAATTCAGTTTTTCAGAAAAAGATCAGAGAATCTCTCAATCTTTCAGATATCCCACACAATTTTTTATCACTCTTTTTCTTACCAAATGAAAGTGAGATGCTTTTAAAACTTGTGGCTTTCCATCATTGGAGAGATTTTCCTGATTTGAGAGAAAAGAAAATAGAGGAAATTCGTAATGATATTTCTCGCTATATTTCAAAATTAGAAGAGTATTTCAATAAATCTTTCAACTTGAAGAAAGTTCTTGAATTCAAAAAAGATTTGGAAAAACTTCAGAGATATTATTTTCGGAGAATAGATGGAGGTATTGATTTAGAAAATGAATCAAAATTCGTTATTCTCTTGGGTTTATTAAACAGAATAGATCATTCAGCATCTGCTGGAGTTCCAGTAGAAATTGAGCCAATCAATAAATATGAAATAACCAAAAATTTTTTGCTAAAGAAGACCGCTAAACCATGGCAGTTATCAGAATTAAGTAAAGTAAGTAAAGATTATAAAAATAAGAATGGAATTGTTATAGCCTCTACAGGAATGGGTAAAACAGAAATGTCTTTATTGTGGAGTAATTCCCAAAAGACTTTTTATACTCTACCCGTAAGAACCTCAGTTACTGCTATGTTTAGAAGATTGAAGGGACTATTTGGAAAGGAGAAAGTTGGATTACTTCATTCAGATGCAATGAGCAATTTATTTTTTGAGGAAAGAAAATTATCAACAGATGATATTTTCTATCATTACGATATGGCTAAAAATTTATCTTATCCATTGATAGTTTCCACAGCTGATCAAATTTTTACTGCAACTTTGAAATATTTGGGTTTTGAGAAAATTTATGCAACTCTTTCCTATTCAAAGGTGATAGTTGATGAGATACAAGCGTATTCACCTCAAACAATGGCTATAATAATCCATGGTTTAAAAGAAATAGCCTCTATAGGTGGCAAATTTTTGATAGTTACAGCTACTTTCCCATCTTTCGTAAGAGATGAACTCCCGCTTGATTTCTCAATAACTAAAATTCCAAATTTAAAAAAGCATAATGTTAAGTTGGTGGATGAACCTTTAGCAGAAAATACCATAAAAAAACTACTGTCAAAATTAATCAGCAACGGAATAGGTAAAATTCTAATTGTGTGTAATACTGTTGAAAAAGCTCAAGAGTTATATAAAATTTTAAAAGAATTTTCACCCTTATTACTTCATTCCAGATTTACGCGGTTTGATAGGAATTTTAAAGAAAATATTGTGCTAAGAGAAGATTTTAAAGGAATTTTAATCTCTACTCAGGTTATTGAAGTTTCACTTGATATTGATTTTGATATTTTAATCACTGAAATGTCTCCTTTGGATGTTTTAGTACAAAGAATGGGCAGAATTTATAGGAGATTTAAAAGTGATGGTGAATTTTATCCCTCAGAACCTAATGTGTATATTTTTACAAAAGACCCCTCAGGAATTGGAACAGTTTATGAAAAGGAGATTATGGAAAAATCTAAAGATTTTCTAAAGAGTGGAATCTTATCTGAAAAAGAAAAGTATCAAATGACGGAAGAATTTTATTCTAAAGAAAATATAAAAAATACCAATTATTGGACTAAATTTAATAATGCATTAAAAAGTGTTAAACACTATTCAGTTAATAAAAAAACGGAAGCGCAAGAAGTATTTCGTGATATAAGTCAAATTGAGGTTATTCCAAAATGTTTATTAGATCAGGAGGTCCAAAATGAAGAAATACTAAAGAAACTTAACCTTGAAAAAGATTCTCTTAGAAACATTATTGAAAGAATAAGACTCAAAGATAGAAAAGAAAAAATCTTATTTATGGAACTCATCAAAGATTTTATGGTTCCAATTCCTCTTTATAGGATAAAAGGAAATTCTTTATCCTCTCTTAGTGATCACGTTAAGAATGATGAAATAAAAGAATTTTTGCTTAACATTAAAGTAGTGGATTACAAATATAGCAATACATTTGGTATTTATATGGAGTAAAGGTAAGTGAGACACAATTTGAAGAGTTAAAGTTGAGGTTGAAAAAATTAATAAAGCAGGATAAAGATTCAATTTTGATTTATTCAATGGAGAAGAAGTGGATAGAGAGGGAAATTATAGGTTTAGAAAAGGGGGATACGAATAGAATAATTTAGTTTAAGAAAGGTGCGATAAGTTAATACTTTGTCGCAGGCTGGGTTTTTTTGCATTTTCCTCCGCGACTAAACTTTAGCTTCGGAAATTTGCTTTTTTCGCTTGAAATTGCTTATTTTTAAAGGGTGAGCATTGAACCAGTGTGGAATTTAAACTAGAGAACTATCTCATAGGGTGCTATATGTGCTAAAAAGTGAGCATTGAACCAGTGTGGAATTTAAACCGTGTTCGAACCTGGATCATACTCAAGATTGTCAGAGTGAGCATTGAACCAGTGTGGAATTTAAACGCGCTTTTAAGGATTTCAATTTTTCCCGCAACCTCTGTGAGCATTGAACCAGTGTGGAATTTAAACTGTCTTGATTTTTTAGTAAGTATTTATTATACTTTACCTGGGTAAACATTTAAATAGATTCGGGATTAAAATAAAGTAAAAAAAGAAAGTAAGGGGGGGTATAAAATGCGGGCTCAAGTAATAAGTGTAAAATTGAGCACTTTTGTTGCAATTTTCTTTATGTTAGGTTTTTCTTTAGTATTATACGGTTGTAAAAGTAAAAACTATATTAGCGGTGTTGATGAAGGAAGTGGTCCCGGAGCAAACAAGGAAACTGGAGGGAAGATTGTTTTAGGGCATGTATTTTATGTTGCACCCTATGGTAACAACTCCAATCCTGGCACTCGTGAACAGCCTTGGGCTACCCCTGGCTATGGCTCACGCCAACTGCAACCTGGGGATACTTTAGTTATTTTGGGCGGTCGTTATATCTTAAGTGAATATGAGGCTGACATCATCACACCAAGATCTGGGACACCTTCAGCATGGATAACCATTAAAGGTGAAGAGGGCAATCGTCCAATTTTGCTTGGTCGGGATAACCTTATAACAGCTGTTAACCTCTCCGGTGTTCAGTATGTTTGTGTGGAAAATCTGGAAATCACTCATGATAGCACGGTAACCGGAGAAGCGACATGGTTTCGCGATGGCGTGGAAATTTTAGGAAATCCATCATCTCATATTATCCTTAAAGATCTTTATATTCACCATATTGATGAATTTGGGATGAACATTCAAGATGTTGAGGACCTTCAGATCATAAATTGCAGGATTGAATATTGTGGTTTTGGCGCTCTTGGTGGTCCCTTAGGAAATTACGGGGGGTGGAGAAATGTAAAGATTCAAAATTGCAGATTATCTTATAGTGGACATTATTATCAAGGTGGAGATGGTTCAAATCGCCCATATGATCGTCCAGATGGGTTTGGTATAGAACCTTCCCAGGGTCCGGTTTTAATAGAAAACACCATTGCTGAACACAATGAGGGCGATGGACTTGATTCCAAAGCTGAGAATACAATTATAAAGAGATGTATTGTGGCAAATAATTCATGCGATGGTATTAAACTTTGGGGTTCAGGAAGTAAAATAGAAAATACACTCATATATGGTAGAGGTGACGGCAAAAATTTGCCAACCCCGTGGGGGGCAATTGTAATTGACCAAGTTGAAAAGCCAGACGCTACCTTTGAGATCATCAATGTTACTGTAGATGATGAGCTTGGAGAAGGTTATGTTGCATATGTTCAGTATAGCAGTACTGTTCCGATAAGACTTCTAATTAGAAACACGATCTTTTCAAGCAGGGGAAACGACTCGCCTATTTATATAGGAAACAATGTAACTTTAACTGCAGATCACAATTTATTCTATTTTCCACGGTCAGAGAGGGTTCTTGAATACAGGGATCAAGTTTATACTCGGGATAACATTGGACAGCTGGGGGAAGGGAACATTTACGGCGATCCTCTTTTCATTCGGACTGCCTGGGGCTCTGAGGGTGATTATCATCTTAACGATGGAAGTCCTGCAATAGATAAAGGTACGGAAAATTCAGCACCATTAATAGATTTAGATGGAAACCCGAGACCTCAGGGGCAGGGATTTGATATTGGAGCTTATGAGAAAGTAGTAAGCCCAACCTCTGTTCCATGGCGTAGTGTCAAGATCAAATAAAATATCTATGAAGACATAAAGGGTTGTGAGATCTTAGCGATTGGAAGGGAATGTTAAAGGGAAATTTTAATTTTGAGGCATTTTGGTATCCTTGTAAGATAAAAAGTTCAAAGGCATAGCCTTCACGCGAAAATTAGATTTTTTATTTAGTTGATAAAATTTTTATTGAGGCTAAATTGTCCTGTTAATGCTTAAGCAGGTTAAAAAAATTTGACAAATTTGTCTGAATTTTGTATATTTTCAATTGAAGACGCACGAAAACAAATAAGGAGCGTGATATGAGTAAAGTCAAGTTCTTTGCCCTTGCTTTCTTGCCGATTTTAATAATCTCATCTTTTATCCTCATATATCCTTCAAAAACTGACGCTGTTAAATTAAACTCAAAGGAGTGTGTTGATTGTCATGTCTCAAAAAAGATAACAGCGAGCGCTATTCGGGATTGGCAGTTAAGCAAGCATTATGAGGCTGAGGTTGGATGTGCGGATTGTCATATTCCAGTGAAAGAGGCTGTTAAGGAAATTCACGAATCAAAGAGCAATTGTGAGGATAAAAGAGTTAGAAGGCTTGTTTCTCCAAAAAATTGCGCGCAATGTCATGAAGATAAAGTGAACGAATTTGAGCGAGGTAAACATGCCCTTGCTTGGGTTGCTATGATGGCTATGCCCACAACTAAAGATCAGCCAAGTGTGCTAATTGAGGGTGAAAAGGGTTGCGGTGGCTGTCATAGAATCGGGAGAGATGAGGGTAAATGCGATGCATGTCATACAAGACATAGATTTTCTGCTGCGGAAGCCAGAAGACCCGAGGCGTGCATGACCTGTCACATGGGGTTTGACCATCCACAATGGGAGATGTGGAGCACATCAAAACATGGGACCATCTACGCAGTGGAAAAGGATAAATGGGATTTCAGCAAACCTTTGAGTGAATGGTATAAAGAACCTTACAAAGCTGACCCTAAGACACCAAGAGCTCCAGTTTGCCAAACGTGTCATATGCCAAATGGAGATCATGGGGTTAGAACAGCATGGGGATTCCTTGCATTAAGAGTTGCTGAGAAAGACCCCGAATGGCAAAAGTTGAGAAATACAATCATGCGTGGTCTTGGAGTTCTTGATGAAAAAGGAAACTTTACAGAAAGAGTGAAGATTGTTGAAGCTGGGAAAGTTGTGAGGTTAACGGCTGAGGAATGGCAGGCGGAGAGAGATAGAATGTTAAGAGTTTGCTCCCAATGTCATAGCCCAAGCTTTGCAAAAGAACAACTTGATAAGGCAGATGAAGTTATAAAAGAATCTGATAAACTTATGGCTGAGGCGATTGAGATAGTTGAATCTCTTTATAAAGATGGAATACTTGAAAGACCAAAAGATTATCCGTTGCACACTGATCTGTTGAGATTTTATGAGGTTCGTCATCCTATTGAGCAAAAGCTTTATGTTATGTTTCTTGAACACAGGATGCGGAGTTTTCAAGGTGCTTTTCATATGAATCCAGATTATCAACACTGGTATGGATGGGCTGAGTTGAAGCGTGACCTTGCGGAAATAAAACACGAAGCGGAGATGTTAAGAAAACAATTTGCTCAAACGAGACGGAAGAAGTGAGATTATAAAACGACTGCTTAATAGAACGGGGGCGGGTTTCCCGCCCTTTTTTGTTTTTTGTGTGTTTTGATTAAATTTTTTAAAATAAACAAATTTTAAAAATGGAAATGAACCAAAATAATGTCCGATTTTTGAAGTTTGAAAACTATAGATGGAACGGGGTTGAGGTTAAAAAATATAAGGATGAAAATAAAACATGGCTTAATGTCTGCAGACAGGTGATAGCTGGGAAAGCGGGTGAGAAGATAAAATTTCATTTAAGATATTTTGAAATTGAACCGGGTGGATATTCAACGCTTGAAAAACATAAACATGAACATGTTGTTATCTGCGTCAGAGGGCGGGGAAAGGCGATAGCTGGGAATGAGGTTTTTGAAATGGGATTTATGGATGTTTTATATATCGGTTCAAATGTTCCGCATCAATTTGTAAATGATTCAGATGAAGCGTTTGGATTTTTCTGCATAGTTGACGCAAAGAGGGATAAACCAAAACTTTTAACAAAGAAGGAGATTTTTAACCTGTTAAGAGATGAAAAAATAAGTAAGGTCATACGAATACCTGAGACCTACGCGGGGTTAAAGTAAAAATTTTTTCTTTCCATTTAAAGTTATAAATTTCAATTGAAGCGATTGATACAAACAAAAAAATCTACTTCCCAAGTTATGGTTAAACTTAAATTAAAAAAGAAATTTACCGAGTTAAAACCTGAAGAACTTCGCTGGGCATGTCCTGTTGAGAAATTACATTTTGAAACAACGGAAGAAGTTGAACCGCTTGAGGATATAATTGGGCAGGAGAGAGCGTTGAAGGCTTTGAAGCTTGGGACGGAGCTTTTTGCGCCTGGGTATAACATATTTGTTTGTGGTTTAACCGGGACGGGGCGGATGACGACGATAAAGCATATCCTAAAACAAATTTCACCTAAAGCTCCTCAAGCACCTGATAGATGTTATGTTTATAACTTTAAAAATCCAGATGAGCCACGGCTTCTTGAGTTTCCCCGTGGGCAGGCGATAATGTTCAAACGTAATATGGAAGCGATGATTTTTTATCTAAAGCAAAAAATACCGAGAACGCTTGAGGATGAAAAATATATTGAGGCAAGAAACAAGATAATTGAGAAATATCAAAGAAAAGAGCAGGAATTGTTTCGTGAGTTTCAGAAAAAAGTTGAAAGCGAGAGGTTTGCGATTATAAACATGCAAGTTGAAAATGTCGTCAAGCCGAGCATTGTCCCGATAATTGAGGGGAAACCTGTCCCTGTGGAGCAGCTTGTTAATCTTGCAAAGTCGGGGAAGATCTCTGAGGAAACAGTCCGTGAGATTCAGCAAAAATATCTTGAGTTACAGGCGCAGATGCAAGAAGTTTTTAAAAAGGAGATGGTGCTTACAAGGGAGTTGGCAAAGGAGCTTGAAGAACTTGAGCGTGATGCAGTGAGGTCAATTGTTGATGGAATAATTGATGAGATCAAAGAACAGTTTAAAATTCCCAAAGTCCATGAATATCTTGATGATGTGAGGAAGCATATTTTAAATAATCTTAACATTTTCAAGATGTCAGCCGAGCAGGGTAAGATGCCATTTCCAATGCCTGAGCAGAAAGATGAGGTTGATCCATTTTTGCCGTATCGTGTAAATGTCATCCTTGACAATTCGGAACAGGAGGGCGTGCCTGTTATAATTGAAACGACGCCGACATTTGCAAATATATTTGGAACAATTGAAAAAGTTTATGATTCTCGTGGCTTTTGGAGAACTGATTTCACAAAGATAAAAGCTGGCTCGCTTCTCAAGGCTGACGGTGGTTATCTTGTTATAAATGCAAGGGATGCACTAAGTGAACCTGGGGTATGGAAGGCGCTTAAAAGAACATTGATGTATAGAAAACTTGAAATTCAACCAATTGATGTTTTCTTTCAAATAAGTTCAATCTCGTTAAAGCCCGAACCGATTGAGGTAAACACAAAAGTTATAATGCTTGGTGACCCTGAACTTTATCATTTGCTTTATGAATATGATGAAGATTTTCAGAAAATTTTCAAGATAAAAGCTGATTTTGATTTTGAGATGAATTTAACCGATGAAGTTATTGTTCAGTATGCTAAATTTGTGCGAAAAATGTGCCGTGATGAGAATTTGAAACCTTTTGATAAAGGTGCGATTGGGAAAGTTATTGAATTTGCCGTTAGACAGGCGGGAAGAAGAGATAAAATTACGACAAAGTTTAGCATCATAGCTGATTTAATTCGTGAAGCAAATTACTGGGCTGGGGTTGATGGGAGCGAATTTGTGAAAACAGAACATGTCCAAAAAGCCATTGAAGAAAGTTTTGACAGAAAGAAGATGATAGAGGATAAAATTAAGGAGCTAATTGCGAAAGGTGTGATACTTGTTGATGTCACAGGTGAAAGAGTTGGGCAAGTTAATGGCTTGACAATTTATGAGATGGGGGATTACAAATTTGGTAGACCTGTTAGAATTACAGCAAGTGTTTCAATGGGAAGGGCTGGGATTATCAATATAGAGCGGGAGTCAAATTTAAGCGGTAGAATTCATGATAAAGGGGTTTTAATTCTTGCTGGCTATTTGAGGGAGAAGTATGCTCAGGATAAACCGCTTACACTTTCTGCAAGCATTTGTTTTGAGCAGTCTTATTCTGGGATAGATGGTGACAGCGCATCTTCAACTGAACTTTATGCTTTGCTTTCCGCTCTTTCTGGACTGCCGATAAAGCAAGGGATAGCGGTGACGGGCTCTGTGAATCAAAAAGGTGATATACAACCAATTGGTGGGGTAAATGAAAAAATTGAGGGATTCTTTGATGTTTGCAAGGCGAAAGGGTTAACAGGTGAACAGGGCGTGATAATTCCAAAGAGAAATGTTGACGATTTGATGTTGAGAGATGATGTGATTGAAGCGGTGAAAAATGGGATGTTTCATATTTATCCTGTTGAGACAATTGATGAAGGAATTGAAATTTTAACTGGTGTGAAGGCTGGGAAAAGGTTAAAGAATGGTGAATTTGAGCCTGGAACTGTTAATTATCTCGTTGATAAGAGATTGAGAGAGATTTCAAAAGGTTTAAAGAAGTTTACAAGCGATTAATCAGTCCATCCGCTCATTTCAGAAGCAAGAGCAATGAGTTCCTCCATGGTTATCGTAGATGGATCAAGTTTTTCAAGTGCTTTCTTCATCTGTTTGAACAAATCATTGTATTCAACTGTTGCAATTCGTTTTCTTTTGATCGGATTAACTTTTGAAACAACTGCTTGTTTTAGGAATGGGTGATTTATACCTCTTTCTCTTAAGCTGTGTACAATGGGTTCAATTACATCATCAACTTCTTTAAGAAGATCCGCTCTTTTTTCTCTCTCGCTCAGAGCTTCTGGAAGTGGTGCATCAATGAAGTTGTCAACTTTTTTGAGTATCGGTACATAAGCTGAACCGCTGAATTTAAGATGTTTTTCATAAATTAAACCAAGTGTTATAAGATAAGCCTCTTCAAATTGGAAAGCGTAATCCATCTCAGAAATTTTCCCGTTTGTCTCAAGCAAGCCTCTATACATTCTTATAACTTCAAGTGCTTTCTCCTTGAGGTTGTGTGCTTTTTCTGTGTTAAGAGATAGGATGTGGAATGCAACTGACATATCGGGGATTATAATTGCTGGTATTTCCTTTGCTCCAAGTTGAAGTAGAGCTTCTCTTCTGTGGTTCCCATTTGGTGTCCAATATTCACCGTCGCCATATCTTACTGCAACGATTGGATCTATGAATCTTTTGACCTGTTCAATTACCTCTTGAAGTCTTTTCACATGTGAGGATGATAGATCTCTTTGGAATGGTGTTGGTTTTACTTTTTCAAGTGGAAGGAGCGCGAAAATTTGCCAATTTTTTCCATATGGTTCCTGGTAAATTGTTAAAACGGTGCCTCCATCATTTTCAATTTGTTTTGCGAGATTTTTAACATCATCTGGTAATTCATCATTAGCTGGATATATTTTCCATTTTGCTCTTGGCATATCCATATCAAACCCTATTTTTTATTTTTATAATAAATTAACGGAATGGAGCAAAATTTTCAAGTTGGATTTATTAAAGATGAAGTGGAGCCGACGGGATTCGAACCCGTGACCTCCACAATGCCATTGTGGCGCTCTCCCAGCTGAGCTACGGCCCCATATGGAAAAACTCAACATTAATTTAATGGATAAATTTAATTTTTGCAAATTTTTGAAATGTAAAATTTTAATTTTAAATTTTGAAAAAAACATGAAATGTCCGCATTGCTTAGCAAGACCGCTGAATACGGCATAAGGGCGGTTCTTTATATTGCCTTAAAACAAGTTCAGAAGAAAAATTTAAAAAGGTGTTTAACTACAAGGGATATCGCAAAAGATTTAAAAGTTCCTTATCATTTTCTTGCTAAGGTTATTCAAAAACTCGTAAAAGCTGAAATAATACACTCTAAACGTGGAAGAGATGGCGGATTTATCTTGAAAAAAGCTCCTGAAAAGATAAAATTGTTTGATATTGTTGTTGCGCTTGAAGGTGAAGATCTTTTGAAGGGCTGTGTGCTTGGGCTTCCCAATTGCTCTGATAAAAAGCCATGCCCTGTTCATGAGTATTGGAAAAACATTCGTGAAGAAATAAAGCAGATGCTTTCCGAGAAAACCTTAAAGGAGCTTTTGAACGGTGAGTTTAAAATTTAGAAGATCGCTGACAAAATTACATAAATATGTGTTTTGATTATTTTGATCTTTATTGATTTTCAAAGGGGGAACTATAAATAGGTGTCAATCTGTCACTTGACATGAATTGTTTTAAACATTATATTTATAATTGCGTTTAGCAACCATAAGTGTTAAGTGCTAATAAAAATAAAAAACTTTGGGAGGTAGATTTTATGGCAAAAGTAAATATCCGTCCTTTATCTGATAGGGTTGTTGTAAAGCCGTTACCAGCGGAAGAGGTTACAAAAAGTGGTCTTGTCATTCCAGATACTGCAAAAGAACGACCTCAACAGGGGGAAGTAATCGCAGTTGGACCTGGGAGGATTACCGATGATGGGAAAAAAATCCCGATGGAGGTAAAAGTTGGAGATAAGGTTTTATATGGTAAATATGCTGGGACTGAAATTTCAATTGATGGAGAAGAGTATTTAATTATGAGGGAAAGTGATATTCTTGCAATAATTGAGTAAAAAATTAAAAACCAAAAACGAAAAGGAGGTAAAAAAATGGCGGTAAAAGACATACTTTTCAATGCGGAGGCACGTGCAGCATTAAAGCGTGGGGTTGATAAGCTTGCAGAAGCTGTAAAGGTCACACTTGGTCCAAAAGGTAGAAATGTCATAATAGATAAAAAATTTGGACCGCCAGTTGTCACAAAGGACGGAGTTACGGTAGCGAAGGAGATTGAACTTGAGGATCCTGTTGAAAACATGGGAGCTCAATTGATTCGCGAAGTTGCTTCAAAGACGAGTGATGTTGCGGGTGATGGGACGACAACAGCAACTGTTCTTGCACAGGCGATATTTAGGGAGGGATTAAAAAATGTTGTAGCTGGAAGAAACCCGATGGATTTGAAGCGAGGTATTGATATGGCTGTTAAGAAAGTAGTTGAGGGGTTGAAGGAAATAAGCAGAGAAGTTAAGGACAAAAAAGAGATTGCTTATGTTGGTGCGATTTCAGCTAACAACGATATGTCAGTTGGTCAACTTATAGCTGATGCGATGGAGAAAGTTGGGAGGGATGGTGTTATAACTGTTGAGGAAGCGAAGGGAACTGAAACGACTATGGAGATAGTAGAAGGTATGCAGTTTGACCGTGGTTATCTTTCACCATACTTTGTGACAAATCCTGATACAATGGAATGTGTTCTTGAAAATCCATACATTTTAATCCATGATAAGAAGATTAGCTCTTTAAAGGATTTTCTCCCGATACTTGAGAAAGTTGCTCAATCAGGTAGATCGCTTCTTGTCATAGCTGAAGATGTTGAAGGTGAGGCTCTTGCAACGCTTGTAGTTAACAAGCTTCGTGGGACATTGCGTTGCTGTGCTGTTAAAGCGCCAGGATTTGGTGAGAGAAGAAAAGCTATGCTTGAAGATATAGCGATTTTAACAGGTGGAACGGTTATCTCTGAAGAGAAAGGATTCAAACTTGAGAATGCACAACTTTCATATCTTGGTCAGGCGAAAAAAGTTGTTGTGGATAAAGACAATACGACCATTGTTGAAGGAGCAGGGAATAAAGAGGATATCAAGCGTCGTATAAATGAAATTAAAGTGCAAATTGAGAAGACGACATCTGATTATGATCGTGAAAAACTTCAGGAACGTCTTGCAAAATTAAGTGGTGGTGTTGCTGTTTTAAAGATTGGCGCAGCTACAGAAGTTGAGATGAAGGAGAAGAAAGCTAGAGTTGAAGATGCTCTCCATGCAACAAAAGCTGCTGTTGAAGAGGGTATTGTTCCAGGTGGTGGAGTTGCTTATCTGAGGGTTATGCATAAACTTGATGAACTCAAGCCAGAAAATGAAGATCAAGCAGTTGGGATTGATATCGTAAGGAAAGCGCTTGAGGAACCAATCAGATGGATTGTAGCCAATGCTGGTCTTGAGCCATCAATCATTGTGCAGAAGGTCAAGGAAGGGAAAGATGACTTTGGATTTAACGCTCAAACCGAAAGGTTTGAGAATTTGTTTGAGTCTGGAGTTATTGACCCAACTAAGGTAGCTCGTGTTGCGCTTGAAAATGCAGCAAGCGTTGCATCGTTGCTATTGACGACTGAAGCTGTCGTTTTTGAAAAGCCTGAGAAGGAGAAAACGCCAGCAGTTCCGGGTGGAATGAGCGATATGTATTGATGGGAGATTAAAAAGTTAAGATTGAAGCCCCGACATCAAGTCGGGGCTTTTTTGTTTTAATTGAGATTTAACAAAGTGTAATCTGTTTGCACTGAAATTTTTTTAACATTCTTTCAGTGGATTTGATAATTTATAAATCAAGTATTAAATTTAATCGGAAAACGAAATGTGCTGTAATCAATGAACATCGCTGTTTTCGCCTCCGGGCGTGGCTCAAATCTTATGGCGATCATCAATGCCATAAAGGAAGGAAGATTAAATGCGAAGGTTGCACTTGTGATAAGCAATAACTCTAATGCAGGTGCTCTTGAAATCGCAAGGGCAAATGGAATTGATGCCCTTCACATAAGCAGAAGACAATTTGCATCCGATGAAGAGTATATTCAAAAACTCCTTCATGAGCTTAAAACAAGAAACATTGAACTTATTGTTTTAGCTGGGTATATGAAGAAAATTCCACCGGAAATAGTTCGTGAATATCAAAATAGAATTCTAAACATACACCCTGCACTTTTGCCCGCCTTCGGAGGACCTGGAATGTATGGGATTAATGTTCACAAGGCGGTGATTGATTACGGTGTTAAGGTAACGGGTGTAACTGTGCATATTGTTGATGAAGAGTATGACCATGGTCCAATAGTTATGCAGAGAGTGGTTGAGGTCAGAGACGATGATACGCCCGAGAGCCTTGCTGAAAGAGTTTTGAAAGTTGAACATGAAATTTACCCACAAGCGATTGAACTTTTTGTTGAAGGTAGAGTAGTTATATCTGGAAGAAAAGTTTTTATAAAAGATGAAAATTAAAACAGCTCTTATCAGCGTATATGATAAAACTGGAATAGTTGAATTTGCACGGGAATTGCAAGAGCTTGATATAGAGATAATTTCAACTGGTGGAACTTATAATGTTCTTGTGCAAAATGGAATTAAATCTAAACGGGTTGAAGAGATAACAGGTTTTCCTGAAATACTCAATGGTAGGGTTAAAACTTTACACCCAAAAATTCTTGCCGGAATACTTGCTTTGAGGGGTAATCCAAGGCATGAAGAACAATTGAAAAGTTTTGATATAACCCCAATTGACCTTGTCGTTGTGAACCTTTATCCGTTTTCAGATGTGATCAAGAGAGGAAATTTCACGATTGAGGAGGTAATTGAGCAAATTGATGTAGGTGGTGTTTCACTTTTAAGGGCAGGTGCAAAAAATTATAAATATGTCGCTGTCGTTGTAAATCCGCAAAGATATGAACAGGTAATCAAAGAGCTTAAATCAAGCGGGGGAGAACTTTCTGAAAAGACACGTATCATGCTTGCCGTTGAAGCTTTCAAGCACACATCAAATTATGATGCAACTATTGCTAACTTTTTCGCATCCCAGTTAACTGAGGATGTTTTGCCAGAGATTTTTCATCTAAGTTTGGGCAAAGTTAAAAATTTACGCTATGGCGAAAATCCACATCAAAGGTCCGCGCTTTATGGTGACTTTTTCAATTATTTTGAGCATCTTCACGGGAAAGAACTTTCCTATAACAATATACTTGACATAAGTTCTGCGACTGAACTTGTTATTGAGTTTGACAAACCTGCATGTGCGATTGTAAAGCACACGAATCCATGTGGAGTTGGGGTTGATGATAAATCGGTTCTTGAGGCTTTTAAAAAAGCATTTGCAACAGATACAGTTTCGCCATTTGGTGGGATAATTGCTTTTAATCGTCCAATTGATTTGAAAACAGCTATGGCAATTGATGAAATTTTCACTGAGGTTATAATCGCTCCTGAGTTTCCGCCGGATGTTTTAAACTTTTTGACGCGGAAGAAAAATAGAAGATTGATAAGGTATAAGGATATCAACTTAAAAAAGGTAGGGCTTGATTTTAAGAGGGTTATAGGTGGCGTTCTTGTTCAAGAGTTTGATTCAATTGATCTTGAGCCAATGAATTTGAGAGTTGTAACGAGAAGGAAACCGACGGTTGATGAAATGGAGGCGTTGATATTTGCATGGAAAGTTGTAAAACATGTTAAGTCAAATGCGATTGTTTATGCAAAGAAAGACAGAACTCTTGGAATTGGTGCAGGGCAAATGTCAAGGGTTGATGCTTCAAAAGTTGCGATTATGAAAGCAAGAGAAATGGGGCACGACCTAAGGGGTAGTGTTGTGGCGTCTGATGCTTTTTTCCCTTTTCCAGATGGATTAATTGAGGCGATAAAAGCAGGGGCAACCGCAGTGATTCAACCTGGTGGCTCAATAAAGGATGATGAAATCATAAAAACAGCAGATGAATATAACATTGCCATGGTTTTTACAGGAATAAGACATTTTAAACATTAAAAAATTAAAACATAGGGAAAATGGGAATTTTTAATTTGTTTACAGCTGATATAGCAATTGATCTTGGAACTGCGAACACGCTTATTTGGATGAAGGGGAAAGGGATTGTCCTTAATGAACCATCAATTGTTACATACGATAGAAGCACCCGCAAAATTGTTGCAATTGGGAAAGAAGCGAAAGAGATGCTTGGTAGAACGCACAAGGACCTTCAAACGATAAGACCTTTGAAGGATGGGGTTATAGCTGACTTTGAGATGGCGGAAGGTATGTTAAGAGAGTTCATCAAAAAAATCCATGTAAATTGGTTCCCAAGTAGAAGAGTGGTGATAAGTGTTCCAAGTGGTGTTACAGAAGTGGAAAAAAGAGCTGTTCGTGATTCTGCTGAACATGCAGGAGCTAAAGAGGTTCATCTTATCCCCGAGCCAATGGCTGCTGCAATTGGGATCGGGATTGATGTTACAGAGCCGTATGGAAATATGATAATTGACATTGGTGGAGGAACGACGGAGATTGCTGTTATAGCGTTGTCTGGGATCGTCACTCAAGAATCAATAAGGATTGCGGGTGATGAGATGACGAACGCAATAATTCAGCTTTTCAAGAAATCGTATAATGTTTTGATAGGTGAGAGAACTGCGGAAGATATAAAATGTGAAGTTGGTTCAGCAATGCCACTTGAAGAGGAAGTAACTATTCAGGTGAAGGGCAGGGATCTTGTGACCGGAATTCCAAAAATTGTTGAAGTGAGCTCCGTTGAAATTCGGGAGGCTTTGAATGAGCCAATAATTGCTATAATTGATGCTATAAAGCTTGCTCTTGAAAGAACTCCACCCGAGCTTGCAGCTGATATACTTGACCGTGGTATAATGCTTACTGGGGGTGGCTCGTTGCTTAAGGGTCTTGACGAAAGGATTAGAATGGAAACAGGATTGCCTGTTCATGTTGCTGAAGATCCACTTACAGCTGTTGTTCGTGGCGCTGGGAAAGTTCTTGAAAACCTTGATGCATATTCAAAGGTTTTAATTAAAAGCCAAAGATACTGATGCTGAAAATTTTATCCCAAATAACGCAGAATTTCAAAGAATACCTGACTTTTTCCATATTAGTTTTGATTTCTCTGATCCTTCTTTTTTCAGGCAATTCTTCAAAAACACATCTTGTTACGCAAATCGCCGTTGAACTTGTTGGCTTTACAAAGTATATCACGGGCATTTTACCAAGTTTTCGTGATCTAAGGGCTGAAAATAAAGAGTTGAGAAAAACAAATATAGTTTTGCTTAATGAGTTAAATCAACTTCGTGAGGAGAAGCTTGAAAATATAAGATTGCGTAAACTTCTCGGCTTTAAGGAAAGACAAAACAATTATGAGTTTATCCCAGCTGATGTTGTGGGGAAAACTCTTATAAGCCCATACAATTACATAGTTTTAAACGCTGGGTCAGATGATGGGATTGAAGTTAATATGCCCGTTGTGTGCGAATCAGGCGTAGTTGGAAAAATTATGAGGGTTGGTAAGAATTATTCCTTGGCTATGATCCTTTTTCATAAAGATTTCAGAGCAAGTGTGAAAATTCAAAGAACAAGGGTGGATGGAATTCTCGTATGGGAAGGTGGAGAATACCTGTCGGTGACGAATGTTTCAAAGACAATGGATGTTGAGTTAGGAGATGTCGTGATAACTTCGGGATATAGCACAATTTTCCCGCCTGGATTTGAGATTGGAGTGGTTGTAGAAATTGACAATTCGGTGCCCGGTCTTTTTAAGGCTATCAAAGTAAAGCCATCGGTTAATTTCACAAAACTTGAGGAGGTCTTTATTATAAAGTATAAAAGTGATCTTGAAAGGGAGGAAATTGAACAATCGGAATTTGGAAAATAAAAATTGCGCTTGATGGTATATATCCGATATTTTATCGTTGGCATTGTAATTTTGATAGTTCAAATGGTGATTGCACCTTTGATTGCAATTGAGGGTGTAACCCCAGATCTAATGACGATTTTCATTGTATATGTTGCTTTAAAAAATGGACAAATTCCAGGAACTGTAGCGGGATTTATTTCTGGATTGCTTATAGATTTCTTGATTGATTTTGTCCCTGGGCTTTCAACTCTTTCAAAAACAGTTGCAGGTTTCGTTGCTGGATATTTTTACGGTGACGCAAAGGTTGAGATAAATACCGAAACGCTTCGTTTTTCAGCAATCACAGTTTTTATCTCTGCTCTGGATAACTTCGTTTATTTTCTTGTGGATATTCTTGGAAATAGTTTCAATAACGTTGCGGTTTTCAAACTGATAATTGGGAAAACAGTTTATACCTCTATTTTATCTTTAATTCCCGTTTTCACAACTTCAAAAAGGACGAAGTTAATATGAGCGAGACATCAAGGGTTAAGTTTTTGAAAGTTTTTCTCTTTCTTGTGTTTCTTTTCCTTATCGTTAAGCTTTATGAGTTACAACTTTACCGCGACATTGAATATAAGAGGCAGGCGGAGAGCAATAGCATCCGAACAATTCAACATGATCCGATAAGGGGGTTGATATTGGATAGAAATGGGAAGATCGTTGTTGATAATGTTCCCTCATACACTGTTACTTTGACGCCTTATGAATTTGATTTGAGAAATCTTGACATCCTTACGAAAATTTTAAAGGTTGATCGTCAATATATCCTTGAAAAAATTTCGTCTGCTCCATCACCGTTTGCACCTGTTAAAATTCGGCGCGATGCACCAATCAGAGCAATAGCCTATATTGAGGAACACAGAAATGAATTAAGGGGGGTTGATTATTTAATTGAGCATAAGAGAAATTATAAATCTCCTGGGCTTGCATCCCACATCCTCGGTTATGTTAAGGAAATTACATCTTCACAATTGGCAATTTATAAAGGTTTGTATAAACCCGGTGATCAGATCGGTCAATCGGGGCTTGAAAAAAGTTACGAGCCCATTATAAAAGGAGAAAAGGGGTATCGTTTTATAATGGTTGACGCGCTCGGGAGATTTGTTGGAAGATATAATGATGGCAAGAATGATATACCGCCGGGGGAAGGATCTGATTTGATTTTGACAATTGATATTGAATTACAAGAATTTATAGAGCAATTGCTTCAAGACAAGACTGGGTCAGTAGTTGTGATTGACCCAAGAAATGGTGAAATCCTTGCCATGGTTAGCAAACCTAACTATGATCTTACACTTTTGAGTGGGTATACGCCAAGTCAGATATGGAATTCTTTTAATTCTGATCCTCAAAAGCCGCTGTTGAATAGAGCTATATCTGGACTTTACTCGCCAGGTTCAACATTTAAAATGATACTTGCAGTAACTGCACTTGAAACTGGGGCGGTGGATCTTAATTGGAAAGTTTATTGTCCTGGTTATTTCGTTTATGGAAACAAGGTGTTTAAATGTCATACATCCCATGGGCATGGATGGGTTAATTTAACGAAGGCGATTGAGGTATCGTGTAATGTTTATTTTTATAATTTGATGTTGAAGGTTAATTTTGATGATTGGTCAAGGTATGGAGAACTTTTTGGTTTTGGTAGGAAGACGGGGGTTGATCTGCCTGAAGAACTTCCTGGGATTTTACCATCAACAGATTATTTTAACAGGGTCTACGGGGTTAATAAATGGACAAAGGGTTATCTTATAAGTTTAGCTATTGGGCAGGGTGAGATAAGTGCGACCCCACTTCAGCTTGCCGGATATGCGATGGCACTTGCTAATTCAGGTAAATATCATCAACCGCATCTTGTTAAAGAGATTATTAATAAAAAAACTGGAAAGATTGAGGAAGTTTCATATTATACCAGGGAAATCCCTGTTTCGCAGAAAACATTTGATATAGTCCGTGAGGCGATGTATCTGGTTGTAAATGGTTCTGCTGGGACAGGTAAAGGAGCAAAGGTAGAAGGTATAAATGTTGCTGGAAAGACGGGAACTGCACAAAATCCTCATGGAAACGATCATGCTTGGTTTATCGGGTTTGCCCCATATGAAAATCCTGAAATTGCTTTTGCGATTATAGTTGAAAATGCGGGCTTTGGTGGTGCGGTTGCTGCACCAATTGCAAGGGAAATAGTTAAGAAGTACTTTGAATTGAAAAATCAAAGGAAGGAGTTTAAACTTGTAAAATGGTAAGAGGAATCGGGGATAAAATTGATTTTAAGATTTTGATTCCCTTGTTCGGGTTGTTAATCGTAAGTATTCTATCAATTTACAGCGCTACAAAACTTCCAGGGCAATATTCTATTTTCATAAGGCATGTGTTATGGGTTACAAGCGGTATCTTCATCGCTATATTTTTCTATTTTTTACCTGTGCAGAGATTATCAGGGTTAACGGTTTTACTTTACATTCTTTCCCTTGCTTTTCTTATGCTTGTTATTTTCATTGGTAAGAGGGTATCGGGTTCTGCTTCGTGGATTCAAGTAGGGAAATTTCAGTTTCAGCCATCAGAGTTTGCAAAATTTACGACAATTTTGATTCTTTCGTATTTTCTCTCAAAGAGAAACATTAGGGCGGATAATCCGATCACATTCATAGTTGCTGGTGTTTTGACGCTTGTTCCGTTCTTTTTAACTGTTTTACAGCCTGATTTTGGGACGGCAATTGTGTTTGGTGCAATCTTTTTGGGAATAATGTTCTGGGCTGGGGTTCCCGTTTTTTGGCTTTTGCTTTTGCTAGCTCCCGTTGTTTTGATAGTTGCATCCTTTTTCAGCTTTAAAGTTTTTATCGCTGCTTCAATTTTAATTATTGTTTTATTTCTCTTGATGAAAAAACCATTTATCTTGACATTTATAGTTGTTGCGATGAACCTTGTTATTGGGTTGACAAGTGAGCATATTTATCATAAGGTTTTGAAACCGCATCAACAGAAGAGGATATCAACATTTCTAAATCCATCTAAAGATCCTCTTGGCGCTGGTTATAATGTAATTCAATCAAAGATTGCAATAGGTTCTGGTGGGTTAACTGGTAAAGGTTTTATGAAGGGCACGCAGACGCAGTTGAGATTTGTCCCAGCGCAATGGACTGACTTTATTTTCTGTGTCCCTGCTGAGGAATTTGGGTTTATTGGTTCTGTGATAATTCTTTTACTTTACCTTGTTCTTTTATGGCGGGTGCTGAATCTTGCTACGCTGATAAAACAAAAATTTGCAAGTTTGGTGACCATTGGGATTTTTTCTACATGGCTGTTTCATGTGATTGTCAATATCGGGATGACTTTGGGTCTTTTGCCTGTAATTGGGATATGGCTTCCCTTTTTAAGTTATGGTGGTTCAGCAATGTGGATCAATATGGCGATGGCTGGCTTACTTTTGAATTTCTATGCAAACAGAAGAGAGTTAAATTATTAAAATTTCAAGATTCTGTTGGGAGTGATGTTTAAAGTTGGACTTTGATTTTTAAGTTTTAAAAGTTAAATTTTTCTGGCTAAAAAATAAAAGATTGTTTTTACTATGAACCCCTTAAATGAACTTATTGTTCGCACCTTGCCATTTGTTCCTAAGAAGGTAATTAGGCATTTCGCAAGTCGTTATATTGCGGGGGAAAAGCTTGAAGATGCGATCTCTGTTGTCAAGAAATTGAATGAACAGAAAAAGTTAGCCACCATTGATGTCCTTGGCGAAAACATCACCAGCGAAAGCGAGGCAATTGAAGCATTAAATACTTACAAACTTGTTCTTAACACAATTAAGGAAAACAATCTAAATTCTGATCTCTCAATTAAACTTACTCAGCTTGGTTTAAAGCTTGATTATGATTTTTGTTACTCCAATGTTGAAGAACTCGTCAAACTCGCGAAACAGCTTAATAACATTGTAGAAATTGATATGGAGGATTCCTCAACGACGGAGGCAACACTTAAAATCTATAAGGAGTTAAGGTCAAAGTATGATAATGTTGGTGTGGCGATTCAGGCGTATTTGAAAAGAAGTGAAAGCGATATAAAATCGCTTTTGCCTTTGAAACCGAGGATTAGATTGTGTAAGGGAATTTACATTGAGCCTGAAACGATCGCCTTTAAAAGGAAGGAATTGATAAATCACAATTTTAAACATCTTTTGAACATTCTTCTTCAGAGCGATGCTTATACATGCATTGCCACCCACGATGAAGAGTTGATAAATGAAGCTTACCGTTTGATAGCGGAGTATAACTTAACAGATGATAAATTTGAGTTTCAAATGTTGCTTGGGGTTCGTCCCGAGCTTGGGAATAGGATCGTTTCAGATGGTCACAAACTGAGGATATATGTTCCGTTTGGGGAGCATTGGTATGCTTATTCAATGCGAAGGTTTAGGGAGAATCCACAAATTGCTGGTTATGTTTTCAAATCTATATTTACAAGAAACTCGTTTTAAAAACAGGAGGTGAAAAAGTATGGCGGAAGTATTAAATCAAGTTGGGGTAAGGGAAGTAAGGGCACCACGTGGAAATGTCTTAACATGCAAGGGATGGGCGCAGGAAGCAGCTTTGAGAATGTTGATGAATAATCTTGACCCTGAGGTAGCAGAAAAACCGGAAGAACTTATTGTTTATGGTGGGACTGGCAAAGCTGCAAGAAATTGGGAATGTTTTTACGCTATAGTTGAAAGTTTAAAAGAGCTGGAAAATGATGAAACTCTTTTAATTCAATCAGGTAAGCCGGTGGGGATTTTTAAAACACATGAATTTGCTCCGCGTGTATTAATTTCAAATGCGATGCTTGTGCCTGCTTGGGCTACCTGGGATGAATTTAGACGGCTTGAAGCACTTGGGCTTACAATGTATGGGCAGATGACCGCGGGAAGTTGGATTTATATTGGGACGCAAGGCATTTTGCAGGGGACATACGAGACATTTGCTGCGTGCGCGGATAAATATTTTAGTGGAACACTTGCAGGAAGATTTTTGCTTACCTCTGGACTTGGTGGCATGGGTGGAGCGCAACCTCTTGCAGCTACAATGAATGGAGCAGCTTTCCTCGGGGTTGAGGTTGATAGAAAAAGAATTGAAAGACGACTTCAAACAGGATACCTTGACATGATGACGGATAACCTTGACGAAGCCCTTGAAATTGTACTTAAAGCAAAAGAGAAAAAAGAAGCAGTCTCAGTTGGACTTGTTGGTAATGCTGCTGATGTTTTACCTGAAATTTTAAGAAGGGGGATAATACCCGACATTGTAACTGATCAAACCTCAGCTCATGATACTTTGAATGGTTATGTGCCAAATGGAATTCCCTATGAAGAAGCGCTTGAATTAAGGAAGAAGGATCCGCAAAAATACATTCAGATGGCTAAGCGTTCCATTGTTGAGCATGTGAAGGCGATGCTTGAATTCAAAAGAAAAGGAGCGGTGGTATTTGATTACGGGAATAACATTCGTGGTGAAGCTTACGCAAATGGTGTAAAAGATGCTTTTGAAATTCCTGGCTTTGTCCATGAGTTCATTCGTCCGCTTTTTTGCGAAGGTAGAGGTCCGTTTAGATGGGTTGCTTTAAGCGGTGACCCAGAGGATATTTACGCAACGGATGAAGCTGTGATGAGAACATTTCCTGAGAATAAATCGCTTGTGAGGTGGATTCAAAAGGCGAGAGCACATGTCAAGTTTCAGGGACTTCCTGCAAGAATTTGTTGGCTCGGATATGGTGAGAGAGCAAAGATGGGTAAAATTTTTAATGAAATGGTTAGAACTGGCGAAGTTAAGGCACCAATCGTGATAGGTCGTGATCATCTTGATACTGGTTCTGTTGCTTCTCCAAACCGTGAGACGGAAAAAATGAAAGATGGAAGCGATGCAATTGCTGACTGGCCGATTTTAAATGCTCTTTTAAATGCAGTTGCAGGTGCAAGTTGGGTGGCTGTTCATCACGGTGGTGGGGTTGGAATCGGGCTTTCAATTCACGCTGGCATGGTCGTAGTTGCAGATGGAACTAAGGAGATGGAAATACGACTTGAAAGAGTTTTGACAACAGATCCAGGTCTTGGTATCGTTCGGCATGCCGACGCTGGATATGAAAAAGCGATTGAAGTAGCTAAAAAGCATGGTATAAAAATGCCAATGTTGAAATAATATCATGGGACACCTTCAGGGTGTCCCTTTTTATTTTTCTTTTTTTATCTTTTCCCAGATTGCATCCATTTCTTCAAGTGTTGATGAGTAAATGTCTTTGCCTTGAGCTTTAAGTTCCTTCTCAATCAGTTGAAATCTGTGTGTGAATTTTTCAACGGCTTTATTTAAGGCGCTTTCCGGATTAATTCTTAAAAATCTTGAATAATTTACGATTGCAAACAACAAATCCCCCAATTCTTCTTCTATTTTACTTTGTTCGCCAATTTCAAGTGTCTTTTTTAGCTCAGAAATTTCTTCTTCAACTTTTTTCCATACATCGTCAATATTTGTCCAATCAAATCCAACACTTCCTGCTTTTTCTTGGACTCTATATGCTTTTATCAATGCTGGTAAGGATTTTGGAATTCCTGAAATCACTGAATCACGGTTGCTTTCTGATCGTTTAAGTTTTTCCCAGTTATGTTTTACTTCTTTAGAGCCATTGACTTTAACATTACCGAAAACATGGGGGTGTCTGTAGATCAATTTATCTTTAATTCCGCTTATAACCTCATCAATTGTAAATTTATTTTCTTCTTCAGCCATCACCGAATGCATCACGACATGAAGCAATAAATCCCCAAGCTCTTTTTTTAATTCCTCAAAGTCATCTTTATCTATAGCTTCAACCGTTTCATATGCTTCTTCAATTAAGTTATGTCTTATTGATTTATGTGTTTGTTCCCTATCCCAAGGGCATTCCTTTCTTAACTTGCGAACAATTTCAACGAATTCCAGAAATAATTCATTAGTTTTATTCATTACTTTGATCCTTTTTTTCGTTTGATTTTCCGTTCATTGCATTGTATCTATCATAAGCTTCAATGATATCTTTAACAAGCCGATGTCTTACAACATCATTTTTATCAAGATATACGAAGGCGATTCCTTCAATTCCCTTTAAAATTTCCTGAATTTCAACAAGTCCAGATGTAGTTCTTGAGGGTAGATCTATTTGGGTTATGTCGCCAGTTATTATCGCTTTTGAGTTAACTCCAAGACGTGTCAAAAACATTTTCATCTGCAAGCTTGTGGCGTTTTGAGCTTCATCAAGTATCACAAAGGCATTACTCAAAGTTCTGCCTCTCATATAAGCAAGCGGAATTATTTCAATGATTCTTTTGTCAAAGTATGACTTCAGTTTATCAGCTGGGAGCATGTCATCAAGTGCATCATATAGGGGTCTAAGATAGGGATCAATCTTTTCCCTCAAATCGCCGGGCAAAAATCCAAGGTTTTCTCCAGCCTCAACCGCGGGTCTGCAGAGTATAATTTTGTTTACCTCGTGATTTTTTAAACTTGCAACCGCCATTGCAACCGCAAGATATGTTTTACCAGTACCAGCAGGACCTATGACGAAAACAATGTCATTCTTTTTCACCTGACGATAATATTCAAGTTGTCCAGGGGTCTTGGCTTTTATAGGTCCATTTTTTGTGAAAAGAATTGTTGAATCAAATTCATCTTCAACATGTTTTTTCTTTTTGTGAGTTGTTGATAGGTCTTCGCTATCAAGCTTTACGAGGTCAATTACAATATTGACATCGTTTTCCGTAAGATGACCATTTTTATTGAGTATGAAAATAAGCTCTTTAAAAACACGCTCAATTTTTTCTACCTCATCTTTTTCTCCCTTTAGGATCAAGTTATCCCCCCGGACAGTTATCCCGGCGTCAAATTTTTTCTCAATTAAATGAAGATAGATATCATTATAACCCAAAAGGGCGAGTGTATTAACTCCAGACAACTTAATTTTTCTTTCAACCATAATTTTTATATTTTCTGCGCCTCCGAATTTGTTTTTGTTTCTCTAAAAACAACAAATTGAAAAATTTTAAAATAGTTCCAAAAAGAAAAACCCCTGATGCTGTCTCACATTGGACAGCTCAGGGGTTTTAGCATTTGAAAATCTAAAGGAGAAATCTTCACATTCCACCACCTGCTTGCTGTTTCTCTGCTTTCTTGCGATAGTAAGCGTTTGCAGCTCGTTTTTCTTCTTTTGTAAGCTCTGCTTTTGGAGGAATTTTCAAAACCCAGCCGGGGTAAATCAAATCAGGATCTTTTATTTTATCTCTATTTGCCACATAAATTTTTGGCCAGAGGAATGGATTATCATAAATCGTTGGCTTCTTTGCTATGTTCCAAAGGCAATCACGGTCTTTTTTCCAGGTTCCAACTGTATAAGTTGTTTCTTTTACTATCGCTTCAGCAACAAGGACTTGTCCTTCTTTTGTTTTGACAAGGGCTTTAACTGTTGTGTTCAAATTATTCACTTGTGATTCAAATCCCATAACTTTGTCATAAAATTCTGAAAGAGCAACCCTTTTATCTGATTTCAATGCTTGATAATCATTGTAAAGTTGTTCAACCTCAGCTTTTCTTTCATAAAGTTGTTCAT
The DNA here is from genome assembly GCA_001485605.1 of Candidatus Kryptobacter tengchongensis. Classification (GTDB taxonomy): domain Bacteria; phylum Bacteroidota; class Ignavibacteria; order Kryptoniales; family Kryptoniaceae; genus Kryptonium; species Kryptonium tengchongense. The sequence goes on along the minus strand of FAON01000007.1, from coordinate 218,461 downwards.
TTGAGAGGCGTGACAGCTCATTTAATTTCCTTTCAAGATCAGCAACCCTTTGCCTGTACTCGTTCACACCTTCTGGTGTTGTTCCAACAAGAGCATAAATTTCATCTTGTGTCTGCTTGATTTGAGCGTCCTTTTGAGCTGATTGTTGTTTTAATGCGTCAATTTCTTTATTTAATGCATCAAGTTTAGCCCTCAATTCATCTCTTTTCGCTGTCCATAATGCCATTTCTTTCAGCCAATCGTCATACTTCATTCGCACTTTCTCCTGCGCAAAGCTAGTTGCTACAAAGACTGAAATAAGCAAAATTATTAATATGCTTTTTTTCATTGTCACCACTCCATTTTATTTTTTTGTTAAAAACTCTTTATTTCAATTGCTGAAGTCGTTGCTGGACTTTTTCCTTTTCAGATTGAAGTTCTTTAAGTTTTTGGTCTTTCTGGGAGATTTCGTTTTGCAACGCTGCCTTTTCTTGTTCTTTTGCTTTGATTTCTTTTTCAAGTTGCTCAACCTCGGCTTTTAGGTTATTCAGCTGTTGAATTTCTTCATCTTTTGCATATTTTGTACAGCCAGCAACGAAAATCACAAATAAAGATATTAACAAAATTGAGCCAACTTTTTTCATCATTGAACACTCCATTTTTTATTTTTGAATTCAGCGATAATATAATAAAAATTTGGTCATTTGTCAAGTATTTTGGGTGTGGTTCATCCATTTGGATTGGGGTTATTATCCATCAATTGATTTTGAAATTTCATCATTTAGATTTATTTTGAATTTGTCAAAATTAATTCAGAAGTTGAAATGTTCACTGGGATCATTGAAGAGGTTGGAAAGGTTAAATCAGTCGTCCAAAAGGGCAAGGCGAGGGTTTTTGCGATATCATCAGAGAAATTATTAAATGATATCAAAATCGGGGATAGCGTTGCAGTAAATGGGGTTTGCCTTACGGTATTTGAAAAACTAAATGAATATTTTAAAGTTGAAGCGGTTGAAGAAACGATAAAAAAAACAAATCTTGGGAATTTGAAAACTGGAGATCGCGTTAATCTTGAACTTTCTCTTAAACTCGGTGATCGGCTTGGAGGGCATATAGTCCTTGGGCATGTTGATACAACTGGGGTGATTGAAAACATACTAAAACTTAAAAATAGCTGGATTTTTGAAATAAAGTTTCCAATTGAATTCAGAAAATATATCATCCCGAAAGGATCAATTGCGGTTGATGGGATAAGTTTAACTATCGCAGAGGTTGACGATGGTAAATTTAAAGTTTCAATTATTCCATTTACTTGGGAGAACACGAACCTTAAATTTAAAAGGTCTGGGGACAGGGTAAATCTTGAATTTGATTTCTTCGGGAAATACATTGAAAGTTTTTTAAAACAATGGAGAGAACAACCATGGCAAGGAGGATAAAATACTGGATAGAGGATAACGGGAAAAATTTTATGACGGATGATGAGTGGGACGAGATAATGAAGTTGCAAAGATGGTATAATTCTGAATTTGTTTGGACTGCAGGGAAGATAAACTTTAAAAGATTTGCGATCTTCCCGAACTGGGAAAATGTTGAACTTATGATTTGGGCTGGTGAAAAAGAGCCAGTTAAAAATATAATTGCAAAGAGGTTTGAGATGCTTTTATCATCTGGAATGAACGAGGTTGAAGTGCTTGAAAAACTTGAAAAAGAAGGTTTAATTCTCGTGAAAAGGGGTGGATACATTGATAATTCAATTGCAAGTGGGATAACAAGAATCGGTGGGAATGAATTCAACGCATATTTATTGTGTGAATTTATTCTCAAGGCATCGCTCATTGCCACGGGAGTTGAGATAAGTGTTTATGATGAGGGTGAGTTTATAAAAAGTGGCTTCGTCAAGATAAAAATGGGCGAAGTTTATGTTCAAAAAACGGATAGGGTTTCGGAGGAAAAATGGGGTGAGATGAGAAGACACAAGAAAGTTTTTTCAATTGTTGACCCAGCGAAATACTCAAATTACCCACGCCTTAAAAATGTCATCCCGAACTATAACTCACTTAACAGAAAAGATAAACTTGCAATCCTTCAGGATTGGAACTGGCTTGGTTATGGAGACCCATATGATTTTGAAGGAGATGATTTTACAGGCTACGATCTGAACAAAAAGGCAAGAGCTATCATATTTTTAAAAGAAATCGTGTGAAGTCATATGAAAAAATTTTTGGTTTTTTTATTCGTTTTTAATCTCGTTTATTCTCATGATTACTGGCTTCATCCTAAAAAATTTGTCCTTTCAAAAGAAGATACATTAACAATCCATCTTTATGTTGGGGATAAACTTAACATTGAAATTGAGCGTGAGTTTCAAAAAGATATGACGGAAAAATTTGAAATTATAACAAACGATACAATTATCAATCTTTTGCCGCGATTGCAGGATAAATCCCTTCCTGTTTTGAGTGAGAAGTTTGAACTTGAGGGGCTTGCTTTAGTTGCCATGGATAGGGGATGGGCTTACATTGAATTGAGTCAAAAGGATTTTGAAGAATATATTCGCCACGAGGGCATTGAAAATATAAAAATTTCAAAATCGGTAAAGAAAAAAGTTGAAAGGGAAAGATATCGCAGATATATTAAATCGCTTATTATGTTCGGGGATAAAGTTGAGGGTGAAATTTATAAAAAAGTTTTAAATCAACGGCTTGAGATAATTCTTTTTAAGAATCCATTTTCACTTAAAATTGGGGATGAGGTTGAAGCTCAGGTTTTATTTGAAGGGAAACCACTTGTGAATAAAACCGTTATGCTTTACAGTTTGGTTCAGGGTAAAGTTTTTGAGCAAAATGTGAAAACAGATAAAAATGGTGTGGCGAAATTTAAAATCAATAACTCAGGATTTCATCTTATTCGTCTTGTTCACTTACGCAGATGCGAAAAATGTAGCGATGCAGATTGGGAAAGTTTTTGGGCATCATTCAGTTTTGAAATCCCGCAGAGATGATCATTTTACTTTTACCTTTTTCGCAGGCTCAGCTTTTGGCTTTTCCTCAAGTAGTTTGTCCGCAATTGTAATCGTGGCGTCTATCATTGACCTTATCGCAAGTAAAAATTCCTTACTTGCTTGAATGAAATGTTTTTTTGTTTCATTTAACTCTGGGGGAAGCGACTCAAGAATTGCTGAGAAATCTGGCAACGGAATATAATATTTTGGCATTTGTTTTTCCTTCTCCTCTGGCATGGTTTAACCTTCCTTTATTTTTTCAAATTCAATGGTTAGAATTCCATCGTTTAAACTTGCCTCTTTAACTTTTGATGACGCAAGTGTGTATGGTAAAAATATATTTCTTCTAAAGCTTGGCAATTCTATTATCAACTCATCGTTTTTAACCCAGACATTGATATCTTTCTTCGTGAAATAAGGCATTTTAAGTTTTAAAAAGTATCTTCCGTTTTTTTCTTCAATTTGGATTGGCTTCTCGGAGTAATAAATTTTAGTCGGATCTTCATCGTTGAATAGATTTTGTGCAAACTTTAGAAGTTTATTTAGCCCGGTTACCTCGTCATTGTATAGAAAGGAGATTTTTATCGGGATTGGGTCAAATGCTTCTTTTACGGTCTCAATATGTTTTGTTTGTGTTAATTTCCATTTTTTGAAGTGTTCATCATCAATCTCATCAGGAAGAACCTTGTTGATTATTATCAGGTCAACGGGGAATTCAAAAAGGTTAAGATAGGTGTAAGCTCTTTGAGATTCTTTTATAACCATTTTTTCGGGGTTGAGCACAAGGCGGACTGAGGAAATTTTGGGGTTGGTTAAAATTTCTTTAGCGCGTTCAATTTTTCTGTAAAGTTCTTCAACTTGTGCATAGACATCATCTGTGGGAAGGGGAAACTTAACTACTTTTTCAGCAACGGGTCTTATTGTTTTAACAAGTTTTCTTTCCAAGGGGAAAAATCGTTCCATATACCAACTCACAATGTCAGGGAAGCTTAACATTCTAATAGTATTAGCGGTTGGGGCACAATCAACGATGATCACATCGTAGGTTTCTTTGTCATAGTATTCATTTATTTTAAGCAGACTGAAGAGTTCTTCAAGTCCAGGGAAGATTGCAAATTCTTCAGCCATAAATTTGTCAAATCCTTGATATGATAGAAATTTAACTATAAACCCTTGGATTTTATCCCAGTTAATTCGGAGTTCTTCATTCACATCAATTTCCTGAGCCCAGAGTTTATTTGTTATCTTAATGGGGTTTTTGCCAATTTTTTTGCCGAATGAATCACTTAAGCTATGAGCTGGGTCTGTGCTTATTACGATAGTTTTATATCCAAGTTCGGCACAGAGGGCTCCAGTTGCAGCTGAAATTGTTGTTTTTCCAACGCCACCTTTTCCTGTATAAATTATAACACGCATTGACGAGGTGTTTTTAGGTTTCCAATTTAAAGTTAAATTTCAATTTAATTAAAGTCAAATTCTGCTAAAGCGTGCTTATCTTCCAATGTTCTATGTTCGGGCTAAATTGATTTTTTAAATATAAAAGGTTAAATTTTGATTCAGAGATTTTGAAATTTAGAGGATAGAAATTTGAGGTTTTTCAAAAAAAGCGAGAATGGTAACAAAATGAGCGACTCTGTCTCATCATCATCAAAAGTGGAGAGCAAAAGTTCTTACGACAGGAGAATTCAGGAGGAACTTAAAAAAAGTGGAGAGATTCCAAAACACATTGCAATAATAATGGATGGCAATGGACGATGGGCGAAGAAAAGAGGACTTCCAAGGGTTGCGGGACATAGAGAAGGAGTTAAATCTGTTCGTGATGTCGTTGAGGCATGTGCACAACTTGGTGTGAAATATCTTACCTTGTTTGCTTTTTCCACAGAAAACTGGAAAAGACCGAAGCATGAAATTGATACCTTGATGAAACTTTTGATAAAAACGCTACGAACTGAAACCGACAAACTTCATAAAAATGATATTAAACTTATGGCTATAGGGGATATTGAGTCCTTGCCTGTAGAGGTTCAGCGGGAGCTTAAAGAAGCAATTGAAAAAACGAAAAATAACAAAAGAATGGTTTTGAACCTCGCATTAAGTTACAGTGGCAGATGGGAAATTATTGAAGCGGTTAAAGGCATAGCAAGAGATGTTAAAAGTGGGAAGATAAAAGTTGAAGAGATCAATGATAGTCTTTTTGCAAGTTATCTTAAAACAGCAGGGATACCTGAACCTGATTTGCTTATAAGAACAAGCGGGGAGTTTAGAATAAGTAATTTCTTATTATGGCAAATAGCATACACGGAGCTTTATATCTGTGATTGTCTTTGGCCAGATTTTAGAAGAAAGCATCTATATGAGGCGATAAGGGATTATCAGAAAAGGGAGCGAAGATTTGGGATGACAAGTGAGCAAATAAAAAAGAAAAGTTTTAATGGGAATGCGTAGGTTTATAGTTTGCATTTTTTTTATTTTTGTTTTGTCATCAAATTTGTTCTCGCAACAGCAGGAAGTCTATAAAATTCTTGGTATTTCAGTTGAAGGCAATACCGTTGCACAACCCTCAGCTATAATCTTTAATTCTGGGTTGAAGGTTGGTGATGAGATTACTTTAACGAGAGTTGGTGATATGCTCATTCCCGGGGATAAGGTCAGGAATGCAGTTAAACAATTATGGGCGTTGAGGATTTTTAAGAAGGTCAGCGTTGAAGTTGAAAATCAAGTTGGAGATGGAGTTTACCTTTTAATTCGGGTTGAGGAATACCCACGGCTTGATGATATAATAATTGAGGGGAATAAAGCGGTTTCCACAAGGGATATAAAGAATAAAATAAATTTAGTTCGTGGGCAGGTAATCGCTGAAAATAGACTAACATCGGTAGCAAGCGAAATAAAGAAAGTGTACGAGGAGAAAGGATATTTTTTGGCGGATGTTAAGTTTGAGGTTATTCCAACGAAGGAGGGAAGAGCTAATTTAAAAGTTAAAATAAATGAAGGGAGGAAAATTTCAATTAAAAAAATCATCTTTGATGGCAATGTAAAAGTCAAAGATGGTGATTTGAAGGGAGCAATGAAAGACACGAAGGAGAAGAAATGGTGGATGTTCTGGCGGACTGCAAAGTTTGATAGGAAAAAATATGAAGAGGACAAAAAGAAAATAATTGAGTATTATCGCAAAAAGGGATTTAAAGATGCGACGATACTGGACGATTCTATTTATGTTGATGAGAAAAGGGAACATCTTTACATAAAAATAAAAGTTTTTGAGGGTCCACAGTATAAAGTTAGAAACATCACATGGGAAGGGAACACAATTTTTGATGATAAAGTCCTAAGTGAGCGACTTGATTTCAAAAGTGGGGATATTTACAACCGAGAGAAGTTTGAAAAAAATCTATATGGGAATGAGCAACAAACGGATGTTGCATCGCTTTATCTTGACAATGGATATTTAACAGTGAATATGCAACCTGAGGAGATAAAGGTGGGCGAAGATACGATTGATATTGTGGTCCATGTTTTTGAGGGGAAACAGTTTAGGATAAGAAGGGTAGATATAAAGGGGAATACGAAGACAAAAGATAAGGTGATAAGGCGTGAGCTTTATACTGTTCCTGGAAAGTTTTTCAGCAGAAGTGATATTATAAGAAGCATAAGGAATCTTGCTGTTTTAAATTATTTTAACCCTGAAAAGCTTAAACCAGATTATAGGATGGTGAGCGATTCAACGGTTGATTTAACTTATGAAGTGGAAGAGAAGTCAAGCGATACATTTAACGCTTCAGTTGGGTATAGTAGTTTTGGATTGATAGGGAGCATTGGTGTGACATTCAACAATTTTTCAATTTCTGAGCCGTGGCGTGGTGGAGACGGGCAAATGTTGAATTTTGAGTGGGTTTTTGGAAGATATGACTACAGGACATTCAGTTTGAGTTTCAGGGAACCGTGGTTTAGAGATACACCGACCTCAGTCGGCTTTAACATCGTTGATACGAGATATTCTTTTGGATATGATTTAAGGCAAACAGGTGGTTCTATTAGTTTGGGAAGGAGGTTGAGATGGCCAGATGATTATTTCAGGGTTGACTATATTTTCAGATTTCAAATTTACAATGTCGGGGGCACGAGTGGATACTATAGAGAAGGGAAGTGGAGTCAGTTTAGTTTAACTCAGGTGATAACAAGGAATAGCGTTGATAATCCGATTTTCCCAAGCATTGGCTCAAATGTTTCACTTTCAACTGAAATTTCAGGCGGTCCGATCTTTCCTGGGACAACTGATTACTTTAAGATTTATCTTAGCTCTGAATGGTTTAGCAGAATTTTCAATTGGGAAAAACTTGTTTGGTATAATTCTTTTGATTGGGGTTATGTTGATGGTTTCAGGCGTGATTCGTTTATACCTCCGATAGAGTTGTTTTCAATGGGTGGGACAGGGCTTGGTTATATTGCCGTGACCCCGCTTCGTGGGTATAATGATATATCCATTGGCGTTACATCAAATAATGTGCCTCAAGGGAGGGTCTTGATGAAATATACAACTGAGGTTCGTTTTGGATTAACGATGAATCCAATGCCGATATATTTGCTTTTGTTTGCGGAGGCTGGTAATGCTTGGGCGAGGACGCGACAGGTGAGTTTATTTAATCTTTATCGCTCTGCTGGTTTTGGCGTGCGACTTCATATGCAACCGATTGGTTTAATTGGATTTGATTATGGATATGGGTTTGATGATGTTGAACCCAGGGATGGAAAGCCCGATGGCTGGCATTTTCATTTCCAATTCGGAAGAGGTTTTTAATTTAAAACTAAACAAAAGGAGAACTTGTGATGAAGAAAAACATTGGCTTGATTCTAACAATTTTATTTTTTGTAACAACGCTTAACTCACAACAAACAGCGATAAGAATTGGTTATGTTGATTCACAAGTAATTTTGCAGCAATTGCCCGAAGCTCAAAAAATTCAAAAAGAACTTGATAATTTGTTGCAAAAATATCAGGCTGAATACGATCAGATGGTGAAGACTTATCAAAGCAAAGTTGAAGAATATCAAAAGAAAGAGGCAATGCTTAACCCGCAAGCAAAGGAGCAAATGCAAAGAGAAATTATGGAGCTTGAACAGAAAATTTTTGAATACAGAAATCAGAAACTTGGACCTCAAGGGGAATTTGAACAGGAAAGGGAAAAAAGATTGAAACCTTTGAGAGATAAGATAATTGATGCAATTGAAGATGTCGCTCGTGAAGAAAAGTTGAATTTCGTTTTTGATAAAGCTGGTGATGTCATTCTGCTTTATGCGGATAAGCAGTTTGATATTACATTTAAAGTTCTTGATAAATTAACGAGAGGAGCCAAATCTAAATGAAGATATTTTTCAAAATCCTTCTGGGTTGTTTTATTCTTGCCGAGATCTCATTTTCTCAGTTGAAGATAGGTTATGTTGATTCTGAAACAATAATGAAACAGCTTCCAGAGGCGCAGGAAGCACAGCGTAAAATTGATGTGCTGATACAGCAATGGCAAGGGGAACTTCAAAAGATGAGGGATGAGTGGAAGATGAAATATGAAGAATATGAAAAGCGGAAACTTATTTTAACCGATGAAGCAAGAGCTCAAATGGAGAAAGAATTAACCGAGCTTGACAGAAAAATTGCCGATTTCCAAATGCAAAAATTTGGTCCTGATGGGGAACTTTATCGCAAGCAGGATGAATTTGTAAAACCAATTCAGAACAAAATTTTTAATGCGATAAAAGAAGTCGCACTTGAAGAGGGATATGATTTTGTGTTTGATAAAAGCGGTGAAATTTTATTGCTTTATGCGAATGAAAAGTATGATCTAACCCAGAAAGTGTTAAACAAACTCCTTCAATTGAAATAATCTTTTGAAATGAAACTTTATGAAATAGCAAATACACTCGGGTGTGAGATCATAGGTAACCCGGAGATTGAGATAAGAAGAGTTGCTGAAATACAGAATGCAGGTAAAGGAGATATAACTTTCATATCAAATCCAAAGTATGAAAAATTTTTTGATACGACAGGTGCTTCCGCTGTGATAGTTGGTAAAAGTTTTACTAAGAGAAGAGAGGGTATATCATTACTTATTGTTGATGATCCTTATTTTGCCTTTGTTAGGGTTTTGAAGCTGTTAAATCCTCCGGTGGAACTTTTACCTCCGGGGATTCATCCAACAGCTGTTGTTGCAGAAAGCGCTGTTCTTGGTGAAAATGTCCGAATCGGGGCTAATGCTGTTATAGGTGAAAGAGTAAAAATTGGGAATAATACCGTGATAATGCCAGGTGTTGTAATTTGCGATGATGTTGAAATAGGTAATGATGTTTTGATTTATCCAAATGTAACAGTTTACCATAAGTGTAAAATTGGCAACAGGGTTATAATTCATTCTGGAACTGTCATTGGAAGTGATGGATTTGGTTTTGCTCCAAGACCTGATGGAAGTTATGAAAAGATACCCCAGGTTGGGATTGTCGTGATTGAGGATGATGTTGAAATTGGTTCAAATTGTTCAATTGACAGGGCTACGCTTGGTGAAACCGTGATAAAACGAGGAGCAAAACTTGACAATTTAATTCAAATCGCTCATAATGTTGTAATTGGTGAGAACACTGTCATAGCAGCACAAACTGGGATAGCAGGGAGCACAAAGATTGGGAAAAACTGTGTTCTTGCGGGTCAAGTAGGTATCGTAGGACATATTGAAATTGCTGATAGAACAACGATAGCAGCTCAATCGGGTGTATCAAAGTCAATAACTGAACCTGGTAAAGTTTATTTTGGTTATCCAGCGAGAGAGCATTCGGTTGCTTTGAGGATAGAAGGAGCTATAAGGCAGCTTCCTGAGTTGATAAAGGAATTTCGTGAGTTGAAGTCAAAAGTTGAAAAATTTTTTTCGGGAAAATGAAATTTCGTTGAATTTTCAGCAAAAAATTTGAGCAAATGAGTTACAATAAAATAAATGAAGGAGGAGAGTTGATATGTTAGTTCAACAGCAGACGATAAAAAAGCCTGTTTCATTATCCGGGGTTGGTTTGCATACGGGTCAATGGTGCACTATAACTTTTAAACCAGCACCGCCGAATTATGGAATTAGATTTAAAAGAATTGACCTTGGAGGGGCACCTGAGATACCAGCTTTGGTTGAGTATGTTGTTGATGTAAGTCGTGGGACAACACTTGGGATTGGTGAAGTCAGAGTTCATACAGTAGAACATGTGCTTGCAGCGATTGCGGGTCTTCAAATTGACAACATTTTGATTGAAATTGATTCAATTGAGCCACCTGTTGGAGATGGAAGTGCAAAGCCATTTGTTGATGCCCTGCTTGAGGCAGGTATTGAAAAACAAGATGAACCAAAGGATTATTTGATAATAGATCAAGCGATTCTTTATTCTGATGAAAGCAAAGGGGTTGATATTGCAGCTTTGCCACTTGATGATTTTAGAATTACGATAATGATTGACTACAAGAATCCAGCTCTTGGAAGCCAGCATACGGGATTGTTTTCGCTTGAGAAGGAATTTGTAACTGAATTTGCCCCTGCACGGACATTCTGTTTCCTGCATGAAGTTGAAATGCTTTATGAACAAGGGTTGATACGGGGTGGAAATCTTGATAACGCTATTGTCATTGTTGATCGTGAACTTTCAAAAGAGGAAATAGAAAAGTTGAGCAAAAAGCTTGGTATAAATGAGGTTGTCTTTCTTGGAAGCAACGGTATTTTAAACAATAAATCCTTAAGATTTAAAAATGAACCGGCAAGGCATAAGCTTCTTGATCTTCTTGGTGACCTTGCTCTCGTTGGTGCTCCGATGAAAGCTCAAATCCTTGCAGCAAGACCCGGGCATGCAAGCAACATTGAGTTTGCGAAGAAAATAAGAAAACTTTACTTGCAAAAGAAACTTGTTAAAAGATATCAATTTGAGAAAAAAGAGGGTGTTGTTTTTGATATAAATGCGATTCAAAGAATTTTACCGCATAGATATCCGTTTCTTTTAGTTGATAAGATAATTGATTTTCAAATGGGCGAGAAGATAGTTGGGGTTAAGAATGTCACTGGGAATGAATTTTTCTTTCAGGGTCATTTCCCGGGGCACCCGATAATGCCCGGAGTTTTAATAATTGAGGGAATGGCGCAAACAGGTGGAATTTTACTTTTGAACGGTGAAGAAAACATGGATAACAAATATGTTTATTTCATGGCAATAAAAAATGCTAAGTTCAGAAAACCTGTGTTCCCGGGTGATACTCTTATTTTTGAGGTTGAAATGGTAGAAAGAAGGACAAAGTATTGCACTATGCGTGGCAAAGCTTATGTAGATGGGAAACTTGTTGCAGAGGCAGAGATGATGGCAGCAATAGTTACAAAATCCGAACTAACATCTGTTGAACAAACTTCAGAAAAAGAGGCATGAGCACATTTATTGATCCCAGGGCTGTGGTCAGCCCAAATGCCCAAATCGGGGAGAATGTTAAAATAGGTCCTTTTACGGTAATTGAAGATAATGTCATAATCGGGGATGGGACAATTATAGGTCCAAATGTATTTATAGGTAGCGGGACAAGGATAGGGAAAAATTGTAAAATTTTTCACGGAGCTTCTGTTGGCTCAATCCCGCAGGATTTAAAATTCAAGGGTGAGGAAACAACTCTTGAAATCGGAGATAATACGGTAATTCGTGAATTTTGCACATTAAATAGAGGGACATCTCATTCAGGGAAAACAGTTATAGGAAGCAATTGTCTGCTTATGGCATATGTTCATGTGGCGCATGACTGTGTAGTTGGAAATAATGTGATCATGGCAAATGCTGTAAATCTTGGGGGACATGTTGTAGTTGAAGATTATGTTGTGATTGGTGGGCTTGTCCCAGTTCACCAATTTGTTAGAATTGGGCAACATTCAATAGTTGGAGGTGGCTGGCGTGTCCCAAAGGATGTCCCACCATATATTATGGCTGCGCGCGAACCACTTAGATTTGAAGGGCTTAATATAGTCGGATTGAAAAGAAGAAATTTTCCGAAAGAAGTCATTGAAAAAATTGAACACGCTTACCGAATCATTTATCAATCAAATTTGAATGTTTCTCAAGCATTAGAAAAGTTGAAAAGCGAAGCAGATTTGATCCCCGAAGTTCAAAATATAATAAATTTCATTGAAAAAAGTCAGCGCGGTATAATCAGAGGTCCATATGATGAATAAAAGGTGGATCTTTCTAAATACAGGTTTCCACGACGGGGAATTTAATATGATGTTTGACCAGAAACTTGCTCATCTTTTTTCAGCTGGAAAGATAAAACCTGTTTTAAGAGTTTACGGTTGGAGACCTTATACTATTTCAATTGGATACAATCAAGATGAAAATGTTTTTGATTTTGAAAAAATAAAAAGTTCAGGCATCGGCTTCGTCAGAAGACCAACGGGAGGAAGGGCAATACTTCATTCAGAGGAACTTACATATTCTGTCGTGATGAACGCAGATGGTAAAAGTGTTCTTGATGTTTATAACTTGTTAAGTCAGGCGATAGCAAAGGGATTGAGTTTACTTGGAGCTGAATTTGAACTTGAGGAATCTCAACCCGATTTTGTAAAACTTTATAAGCATTTTAATTCAATTCCATGTTTTGCGAGCTCGGCAAAGTATGAAATTCACTATAAAGGAAAGAAAGTCGTCGGAAGTGCACAAAGAAGATATGGTGATGTTGTTTTACAGCATGGTTCAATTCTAATTGGAGGATATCATAAAAGATTGCCAGAGTTCTTAAAGGTTGATTCAAGAGATTTGATTGATCAGATTAAATATGAGATTGAAAACAAGACAATATGTTTGAACGAAATTTTCGGGCGTGAGGTAAGCTTTGAAGAGGTTGCGGTTGCTTTAAAAAAAGGTTTTGAAATTGAACTTGGAATAGAGTTTGAAGATCTTTCACAAATAAAATTTCAAGAAATGATTTTATGAGTTTGAAAAAAGTGACGACGAAAATTTTGATTGAGATGAAGAAGCGTGGCGAGAAAATTGCGATGTTGACTGCATACGATTTTTTGATTGCAAAACTTCTTGATGAGGCTGGAATTGATGTCATACTTGTGGGCGATTCTCTTGGGAATGTTTTTCAAGGACATGAGACAACTTTGCCAGTTACAGTTGATGATATGATTTACCACGCTAAAGCGGTTTGCAGAGCTGTCAAAAGAGCGATGGTTGTGGTTGATATGCCATTTCTTTCTTATCAAGTAAGCCTTGAAGAGGCGATAAAAAATTGCGGAAGGGTTTTGAAGGAAACATGCGCTGAAGGGGTAAAACTTGAAGGTGGGTCAGAAATCATAGATGTGGTTTATAAATTAACAAGTATCGGGATTCCCGTCATGGGTCATCTTGGTTTGACCCCGCAGAGCATTCATAAATTTGGTGGATATGATGTGCGAGGGGTTGATGAGAAAGAAGCGGAGAAAATTTTAAACGACGCAAAAGAGCTTGAATCCGCTGGTGCGTTTTCAATAGTTCTTGAAAAAATACCATCAGGACTTGCAAAAAAAATTACCGAAACAATCTCAATCCCAACTATTGGCATTGGGGCAGGACCATTCTGCGATGGACAAGTCCTCGTGGTTTATGATATGCTTGGCTTGTTTGAGGAATTTAAACCAAAATTCGTGAGAAGATATGCTGAGCTTTCAAAAATTATAAGAAATGCCTTTGAAAATTATATTTCCGATGTGAAAAGTGGAAAATTTCCAAGTGAGAGCGAATCCTATTGATGCTCTAAAACCAAGGAACGAGGTAAGGAAAAAAAATTGTTATAACTAATGAATCAAATTCAATTTTTTGAAGATGTTTAAAAGCTTAATGCACATACTGACACTTATAACTTTTGTGCTTGGCACATTTCAATTTGCGAGCATGGGTCAATACTGCAAGATGATGGGGGAAATACAAACTTCAATTTCATGTGCGTGTTCTGAAAATTTTGAAAGCGGTGTTTCTATATCTCAAGGAGAGATGAAGTGTTGTTCAATTAAAAAATTTGAAAAAGATAAGGTTCAAGATTTTGCGGATTTAAAGGTTGAAATTTTAAAATTTGTTTCGTTTATTGGGGATGCTAACTTTGAACTAACTTTTACTCAAAAATCCCCTGAATTAAAAGTTCTCATCTCTTACAATTTCCCGCCTCCTGAATCCAATCTTTACATAAAAAATTCAACTCTTCTTATTTGAGCCCTTTTAAGATCTGGGCTTTAGCATAAGATTAAGGTTATGCGGGGTTTTTGTCCCTTGCAGGGTTGATTTTTTGAAAAAATAATTTTGGCAATTTGCTGATTTTGAATTTACAATTCTTCTCAAACAAAAGTTGAAAAAATCATGAAGTTTACAAAATATCTTGTTTTCATTTGCTTATTTTCCAGCTTTGCAATTTCTCAAACACTTGAAGATTACATAGAAATTGCTCTGGGAAATAATCCAGATCTTAAAGCTTTAAAATTGCAGATTGACGCATATGAAAGAAAAATAAAACAAGCAAGCACTCCATCTGATCCGATATTAATGTTTGGAATTGCGAATCTTCCGACAAGTTTAAGATTTACCCAAGATGTGATGACGATGAAAGAAATCGGGATAACCCAAATGCTGATGTATCCCGAGAAGTATTCATTGATGGAAAAGATGGCGGAAAAAGATTATGAAATTGCAAAAGAGGTTTATGAAGCAAAGCGACTTGAAGTTATCGCAAATGTTAAAATGGCTTACTTTGAAATTTATTATATGACAAGGGCAATTGAGATCACCCGAAGGTCAATAGATTTGCTTAGAGATTTTGTTAAGATAGCATCAACAAAATTTGCAACTGGACAGGGAATTCAACAGGATGTTTTGAAGGCACAAGTTGAGCTTTCAAAAATGATAGATGAATTGATAAGGATGGAAACTGAAAGGAAAATGATGATAGCACGCTTTAATGCCTTGCTTTATAGAAAACCAACTGATTCGGTCTATGTCCCAGATGAAATTAAGTTTGTTCAGATTGAAAAAAAGTATGATGAACTTGAAAAGCTTGCCTTTGAAAATAATCCAATGATAATTGCGATGGAAAAGATGGTTGAAAAAGATAAAGTTATGAACATCCTTGCTAAGAAGGAACTAATACCTGATTTTGAAATCAGATTTTCTTATGGTCAACGCTCCGCCATTGAACAAACTGGTATGAAGGCGCATGATATGTTAAACTTTTCAATCGGGGTGAATCTACCGATCTTTTTCTGGCGAAAGCAAAATTTAAAGATTCAAGAAACCGCTATAAATATATCACAATCCGAGGCAAAGCTTTCGGCAGTGAAAAACGAGATTTCAAAAATGATTCAGGAGACATTGAATAAAATTGAGCAAAATGTTCGTTTGATTGACCTTTATAAAAATGGTTTAATTCCACAAGCGACTCAAAATTTGAACATCGGACTTGTCGGTTATCAAGTTGGAAAGATTGATTTTATGACGCTTGTTGATAATTTCATGTCTCTTTACAAATATCAAATTCAATACGAAAAAGTTTTGGCTGACTATCATTCAAGTCTTGCTGAGCTTGAAATGTTAACTGCAGTTAAAACCTTTTGATAAATTTTAAAAACAAAAAGAAAGTTTAAAAATGAACAAAAAAACGATCATCTTAGTTATGCTCATTTCTTTTGTTTCGCTTTCGGTTGGATATTTTGTCGCTCTGGTATTTCATCCCTACTTAAAAAATCAATCTGATATTTCGCATGTTTCTGTTAAAACTGAGCGAAAAATTCTTTATTACAAAGACCCGATGCATCCGTGGATCACAAGTGATAAGCCGGGGAAAGCGCCAGATTGTGGGATGGATTTGGTTCCTGTCTATGAGGGTGAAGAGGGAATGGAAGAAGGCGTAATTAGAATTGACCCAACGATAGTTCAAAATATCGGCGTAAAAATTGAACCAGTTAAAAGGATGAAACTCACAAAAACAATAAGAACTGTTGGAAAAGTTGATTACGATGAGACAAAAATTGCAGTTGTTACAACTAAAATTTCTGGATGGATAGAGAAGCTTTATGTTGATTACACAGGTAAGTTTGTTCGTAAGGGTGAACCTTTATTTGAAGTTTATAGCCCTGAACTTGTTACAGCGCAGGAGGAGTATCTTCGGGCGATAAATTACAAAGAAAGTGTTTCAGGTAGCAAAGATCCATATATAATTGATGGTGCGAATCAGCTTGTGGAAAGCTCTCGCAAACGACTCCTTTATTGGGATATAACAGAAGAACAAATAAAAGAGCTTGAAAACACAAAACAGGTCAGGAAAACGTTGGTGTTTTATTCCCCTGTTGATGGTGTCGTTATTGAGAGAAATGTTTTTCTTGGGACGAAGGTGGCGCAAGGTATGAATTTGATGAAAATCGTGGATTTATCAACTGTGTGGATTTACGCTGATGTGTATGAATATGAATTACCCTGGGTGAAGGTTGGAGAAGAAGCTGAAGTTGAACTTTCTTATATCCCAGGTAAAATTTTAAAGGGGAAGATCGTCTATATTTACCCTTTTCTTCAGCCTGAGACGAGAACAGTAAAGGTGCGACTTGAATTTGAAAATCCAGGGTATCTGCTTAAGCCTGACATGTATGTAAATGTTAATATCAAATCAAAAGTTGCTATTGATGCTTTAGTTGTGCCCGAACAATCTGTGATAAGAACGGGTAAAAGAGATGTTGTAGTTGTTGCCCTTGGCGGTGGAAGATTTAAATCAGTTGATGTTAAACTTGGCGTTCTTGCAGATGGTTATTATCAGGTGCTTGAGGGTCTGCATGAAAATCAAAATATAGTTACATCATCTCACTTCCTCATAGATTCAGAAAGCAATCTCAAAACTGCGCTTGCTGGGTTGACACATCAACATGATGGTTCTATGGTTTCAGAAACGAAAGGATATAAACAAAAAAGTGGAAATAAAACTGCTGATGAAGAGATAAAATTGAAGGAACATAAAGGACACGAAATGAAACATGAAAGCTCTAAAGAAAGCGGAAAAAGTTCCGAAGGGGAAAAGTCGGAGGGACATAAGGATCATGAAGATTATGGGAAGAAGACAATAAATAAAGTTGTTGATCCTGTTTGTGGAATGGAGATAGAGCCAAAGGAAGAACTTTCATATGTTTATAACGGAAAGAGATATTACTTCTGTATGAAATCTGATATGGAAAAGTTTAAAAAGAACCCGGAGAGATATTTAAAGAGGCAGTGATTAAAGAATTTTTAAAATAAAATCGGTGAATTTAAATGCTTCAGAGAATAATTGAATGGTCGGTTAACAATAAATTTCTCGTGATACTTGTCGTTGTTTTCGCAATCATTGCCGGGATTTATTCAATTCAAACGATCCCGATTGATGCAATCCCTGATTTAAGCGATGTTCAAGTTATAATTTATACACAATATCCAGGTCAGTCGCCTGAAATTGTTGAACAGCAGATCACCTATCCACTTACGACAGCAATGGTTTCGGTTCCAAAATCAAAAGTTGTTCGTGGTTATTCCTTTTTTGGTTTTTCGCTTGTTTATGTAATATTTGAGGATGGTACAGACCTTTACTGGGCGAGAAGTCGTGTTCTTGAATATTTAAATTATGCAATAGATAAACTTCCAAAAGGTGTTGTTCCAGCTCTTGGTCCGGATGCAACTGGCGTGGGCTGGGTTTATATGTATGCCCTTGTGTCGGATAAAAGAGATTTGAGTGAGTTGCGTTCAATTCAAGATTGGTATCTTAGATATGCGCTTACGAGTGTTGATGGTGTGGCTGAAGTTGCAAGTGTTGGCGGATATGTAAAAAATTATCGCATAACGGTTGATCCAAATAAACTTCTTGCGTATAACATCCCGCTAAGTCAAGTTGAGATGGCGATAAAGCGAAGCAACAAAGATGTGGGTGGGGAGGTAATAGAAATGGGGGAGATGGAATATATGGTTCGTGGGCTGGGTTATATAAGGACAATTGAAGATATAAAACGTATTCCAGTCGGTGTGAGCAAATTTTCTAAGGAAACATCCGAAGCGATGGCTCAAGTGCCGATGGGCGAGCTTTCTGGAATGAATATGGGAAATGCAAATATGGAATTGGAACTCACACCTTTGGGCGGGAAATCTATGCAAAATAGAATTTTCAGTGGCGGGACGCCTATATATCTTGGAGATATAGCCACGGTTTCAATTGAGCCGATGATGAGAAGGGGAATAGCCGAGTTAAATGGCGAAGGTGAAGTTGTGGGAGGTATAATTGTGATGCGACATGGTGAAAACGCTTTGAAAGTTATTGATGGTGTTAAGAAAAAAATTGAGGAGTTAAAATCCGGACTTCCTGAGGATGTTAAAATTATAACTGTGTATGATAGGTCTGAACTTATAAAAAGATCAATAGCAACCTTAAAAGAAAAACTCATTGAAGAATCAATTATCGTTGCTCTTGTTTGTTTGCTTTTTTTATTCCATTTTACAAGTGGATTAGTGGCTATATTCACGCTTCCCACGGCGATTTTGATTTCTTTCATCATTATGAAAATTCAAGGTATAAATGCAAATATAATGTCACTTGGTGGGATTGCGGTTGCAATTGGGGCTATGGTTGATGCTGCAATAATTATGATTGAAAATGCGCATAAACATCTTGAACGCGATTCTGGAAAAAAAGATCATTGGAAAATAATCGTTGACGCCTCAAAAGAAGTAGGACCTTCACTTTTTTATTCTCTTCTTGTCATCACAGTTTCATTTCTTCCAGTGTTTGCGTTGGAAGCGCAGGAGGGGAGATTATTTAAACCACTTGCATATACAAAAACATATTCAATGGCAGCAGCTTCTCTCCTTTCAATCACGATTGTTCCGATTCTGATGGGATATTTTATCAGGGGTAAGATTCCGCCCGAGGAAAAGAATCCAATCAACAGATTTTTAATTAAAATTTATCATCCGGTTTTGCACTTCTCTTTAAGATTTAAATGGATTGTCATAGTTTCAACCCTTTTAATTTTAGGTTTAACTTATTTCCCATTTTCAAGAATTGGGTCGGAATTTATGCCACCTCTGTGGGAAGGAGATCTTCTTTATATGCCGACAACTTTGCCTGGGATTTCAATTACAAAAGCGAGGGAAATTTTACAACAGACGGATAAAATCATAAAGCAATTTCCAGAGGTTCACCATGTCTTTGGTAAAATTGGAAGGGCTGAAACTGCAACTGACCCAGCTGGACTTGATATGATTGAAACAACAATTATGTTGAAACCGGAAAAAGAATGGCGACCTGGGATGACACCAGAAAAGCTTATAAAGGAAATGGATAAAGCACTTCAAATTCCAGGTTTATCAAATGCCTGGACCATGCCCATAAAAACAAGGGTTGATATGCTCTCAACGGGAATAAGAACACCAGTTGGAATAAAAGTTGCAGGTCCAGATTTGAAAACACTTGAGGAAATTGGGAAGCAAATTGAGGCAGTGATAAGAAAAGTTCCTGGCACCGTTTCTGCATATTCGGAAAGGATTCTTGGTGGAAACTATGTTGATTTTAAGATCAAAAGAGAAGAAGCAGCAAGATATGGTTTAACAGTTGGGGATGTTCAAGATATCATAATGACAGCTATTGGTGGAATGGAAGTTACGACAACTGTTGAAGGTCTTGAACGATATCCCGTTAGCATACGCTATCCAAGGGAGTTAAGAGATAATATAGAAAATTTAAAGCGTGTTCTTGTTCCAACTCCGTCCGGTGCACAAATTCCACTTGGACAACTTGCAGACATTGAAATTAAAAAGGGTCCAATGGTTATACGAAGTGAGGACGCAAGACCGAACGTTTGGATTTATGTTGATTTTAGAGATTACGATGTTGGAACTTATGTCAGGATGGCTCAGCAAGCTGTGAAAGAAAATGTCAAACTTCCCTCTGGATATACGATAACCTGGAGCGGTCAATTTGAATACATGGAAAGAGCCAAGCAAAAGCTTTATTACATAATTCCTGCGACTTTGCTCATAATTTTTGTGATAATTTATTTAAACACGAAGTCAGTTACAAAGGTAATTATCGTTTTTCTTGCTGTCCCATTTTCACTTGTTGGAGCCATATGGCTTCTTTACATACTTGGGTACAATATGAGCGTTGCTGTGTGGGTTGGGATAATCGCTTTGGCTGGGCTTGATGCTGAAACCGGAGTTGTGATGCTTCTTTATCTTGACCTTGCTTATGAGGAATGGAAAAGAAAAGGGATGTTAAAAACAATTGATGATTTAAAAGAAGCAATATATCACGGTGCTGTAAAAAGAATAAGACCAAAAGCTATGACCGTCTCGGCAATCATAGCAGGGCTTCTACCGATAATGTGGAGCCATGGAACAGGGGCGGATGTGATGAAAAGAATCGCTGCACCAATGGTTGGCGGTGTTGTGACAAGTTTTATGCTTGAACTTGTCATATACCCAGCGATTTATCTTGTCTGGAGAAGCTGGAGCTTAAGAAAAGAAATTGAAACAGAGAAAATGTAAAAAGATGAAAAGTCATAAAATTTCTTCCTTGCTATTTTTCATATTTCTTTTTACTTTGACATAGTTTCAACATCTTCATAACTCTGGGATACAAAGCGCCCAGCGCGTTATATATTGGAAATTATACTTTTAAAATTCACTTTCAGAAAATTGATTTAAGCCAAATGACAAATTATCAAAAAGTTCATCCTATAGCACTTGGTGTTGGGCTTGGTGTTATTGAAGGGCTTGCGATTTTTACAGCTACAATTATTCTCTTTTTGCAAGGTGATAGGGGAAGCGCTTTTCTGAGCAAACTATTCCCGTTTTATGAAATTAGTATTATGGGAGCGTTTATAGGACTCGTTGAAGGATTTATTGATGGATTCATCGGTGGAATCATTTTAGGCTGGGTTTACAACTGGGTAGTCGGGAAGCGTTAAAATTTTTAAATGGGGGCGTCTTAATGACGCCCCGTGATTAACTTACTTGCCTCCGAACGGAAATACAAACGATACTCTTGGTTCAATTCGCTTTTGAACTTCATACTTGGTTTTATCGCCGACCCTTGTAGGTTTGAATGTCCATTGATAGAGCATGCTTATAACTATGTATTTGATAGGTTTATATCCAACTTCTGCATATAAAAGAGAGCGTTCATCAAGGCGAAAAACATCTCCAAAATCTTTTATATTTCTTCTATCATACCCAGCATCAAAAACAATCGTTGGTAAGACCTGTGGAAGTTCAAGGTCAAGGTGAAGTGTTCCGCTTTCAGGTATCGCATCAAGTTGTTGATAACTTCCGACAATTTGAAGCTGTCCAAGGATGGTAAAAATTAACTCACCATAAGTGCCAGCTGTCTTTTTTGCATTTCTCAATTCTTGTAACTTACTTGTTGCATTAACTGTGTCCCTCAAATTAAATCTTTCTATCTCGTAGAAATAATTAAAATAGCTTGGTAGGAATTGATCGCCGAAATTTCTTCTTTCAATTTTTGCTCCGATGTTAAGAATTCCAAGCCCTCTAAATTCAAAATTACTTCCGTAGGCAATCCCGCTCCCATAATTTAAGAACTTAACATAGTCAAAGTAAATATCCCATCCGAAAATTTTTGATCTTATAATTGGTAAACCAATATCAAGTCCAACAATATCAGGTCTATCCCAATCTCTTACGATTTCTCTTTTCACAGGATCATAGTGTGCGAGGGCATTTTTATCAAGATCAGTTGCGTATGTTGCACCGAGTTCAAGGTTGCCAATTATAGGTATATCACCAGCGGGAGTAAATTTGAGTGGTCTTACATATCCACGAAGTCCCCAGACCCCGATTCTTTTTAAATCACCCACAACTGATTCAAATCCAAATTTTCCAAAATCAACATCAAATTCAAGCCCAACTTTTCTATCGTCATAGCTTGCGTTGTTTTTGTAATAATAAACAATTGTTCCATGCCCAAGCCGTGCATAATCAAGTGCACCAAGTCGTGCATAAAATGGATCCCCTTTCAGTCCATATCTTACATATCTTATTGCTCTTAAGAAGTCGTATGGTTCATTCCAATCTTCTTTTCTAATTTTTCCATCATTTACTCCAATTCTTAAATTCACATCAAGTCCGACGCCAATTTTACCGAAAGCAATTTCTGGCGAGATATTAAGCAAGTAATATGGTTTTCCATCAAACCATGACATACCAAGTCCACCTGAAAATTCCCCACTTGTTTGTGGTCTTGATGGTGTGGTTTCCCTTTGAACTTTTCGCTGTGAATAAGTTTGGGTTAATAATGAAAATAGAAGCAGTAGAATTATAACTTTTTTCATTTTTGCGCCTCACTTTTTAATTTTTAAATTCATCCGAAAACTAATTTACAAATAAAAAACGCTGTAAGCAAGCCTGTTATGTCGGAGATCACACCTGCGATCACAGCATGTCTTGTTTTTCTTATATTTACAGAGCCAAAATAAACCGCAAGGACATAGAAAGTTGTCTCGGTGCTTCCATACATTGTTGAAACCAATAATCCGAGGAAAGAATCAGGTCCATGTGTTTTCATTATTTCCGTCATAATTCCAAGTGAGCCACTTCCTGACAAGGGGCGCATCAAAGCCATAGGCAAGGCTTCGGCTGGAAAACCAATTAAATTTGTGATCGGGCTTAAAATTGCAACAAGGACATCCATTGCTCCGCTTGCTCTGAAAATTCCAATCGCAACGAGCATCGCAACAAGATAGGGGATTATTCGCACAGCGACATTAAATCCTTCTTTTGCACCTTCAACGAATGATTCATAAACTTTAACTTTTTTTGCAAAGCCATAGATCAAAAAAATGAAAATTACAAAAGGTATTGCGACAACCGAGATTATGTTCATTATTTCTTTAAAGCTCATCCTTGTTCCTCGCTTTTGTTGTTTTCTTCAAGTTCCTTTCTAAAAATTTTCAACTTTTGTAAAATTTTTGCCGATGTTATTCCAGCGATGGTTGCAGCAAATCCTCCGATAATTGTTGTGCTGATGATTGCTGCTGGATCTCCAGAGCCAAGCGCAGCTCTTACAGCGATCGCAGTTGCGGGTATTAAAGTCATCCCGCTTGTATTAATCACAAGAAAAGTGATCATTGAATCGCTTGCGGTATCTTTCTTTGGATTTAACTTTTGAAGTTCTTCCATTGCTTTTAATCCAAGTGGTGTTGCTGCGTTTCCAAGTCCAAGCATATTTGCGGAAATGTTCATTATTATTGCACCTATCGCTGGGTGTTCGGGAGGGATATCAGGGAAAAGTCGTTTTGTCAATGGCTTTACAACTTTTGCAAGTAAATTTATCAATCCAGCGAGCTCACCAATCTTCATTATCCCAAGCCATAAAGCCATTATGCCAATTAATCCAATTGCTATTTTAACCGCTATATCTGAATATTCAATGACAGCGTTTAAAACTTGCTTGATTTTTACAAGTGAAATCCGCTCAAAAATAAGAAAAACTTTATATCTATTTTCTCCCACTTTTTCAATCTTCAAGATATTCGCAATAAGTTTATCTGTGTTTGTCCCTTTCCCTTTCGCCATAATTTTCCAGAAATTGGGCGTGCCTTCCGAGATGTTTAAAATCGCAGTCCCTTTGCCATCTTCTTTTAAGTTTAAAATCACTTCGTTTTTTACACTATCATGTGGGAAATTATTAAGCGAGTAAAAGTTTTTATAGTATTCGCCACTAACTTTCAAAGTTCCCTTAATTGGGGTTCGCATCCTCATTTCTTCATTGAGTTCAACTATAGCTTCAAATTCAACGCCATTTTTGTATTTATTCGTTAAACTTTCATAAACATCTGTTCCAACAGCTGTGATTATTCCGATTATTACCAAAGCAAGCCAGATGTAGTTCATCATGGTTCTGTCACCTGTTTTTGTTTATAAATGTATATGTTCCTTTTAAATGGGAAAGATGAGTTTCCATTTTTGTTTCTGACTATGATGTCAATCTGATGTGTTCCCTCTGTAAGTTTAAAGTTCGGAGTGAAAAGAACAATTGCAAAGCCGTTGCCATCAATTGTAGTAATGTGGTCTTTACTTACAAGGATAGTGTCAATTTTTATTTGAATGTTTTGTTTATCAATCCCTGATTTATCGGAAACCTTTAGAAGAATTGTTGGTTTTTCGGAAGTTAAAATCGTATCCGAAATGAATTCAATTTTTGGGACCCCTGCCTGGATATATTTTGCAATGCCTTTAAAAATTCCCCATGCTTCAATTCGGTTAAATTCGTCAATGCTTAATTTTCTTTCTTCATATTCATTTGTGAAAAATGTGCATTCAACAAGAACAGCAGGCATTGTTGCGTTTCTTAAGACATAAAATCCTTGTTTTGGGTAAACGAGGTAGTCCGACATTGTTCCATCAAAACTTGCAAGGGAGCCAGAGATTCTCAATGCATAAGCGAGGTCTCTTTGAATATATCTTGCGATGTCCCTGTTGCAAGGGTGAAATTTAGGGTCGCCCTCAACTGCGTGATACC
Source organism: Candidatus Kryptobacter tengchongensis (assembly GCA_001485605.1). Lineage (GTDB taxonomy): Bacteria > Bacteroidota > Ignavibacteria > Kryptoniales > Kryptoniaceae > Kryptonium > Kryptonium tengchongense. The sequence goes on along the minus strand of FAON01000007.1, from coordinate 193,919 downwards.
AAGTTGAGGCATAGAAAGTGTTTTCATCCCCGGGCATTGCGTTATGATGTATGGAAATGAAAATGTCGGCACCACTTTCAGTTGCCATTTTTACTCTTTCTTCAAGTGAAACTGTCGTATCTTTATCTCTTGACATAAAGACAGTTACGCCAGCTTTAGCAAGATAATCTCGGAGGTAGAGTGCAACCTTCAAATTAACATCTGCTTCAACAATTCTTTTTTTAATTCCAATGTTTTTCCTGTCTTTTCCCCCATGCCCTGGGTCAATGAAAATTTTCCATCCGTTAAGAAATTTGGAGTAAAAATTAATCACTGAATCTTTTCTCTCTGGGGTTTTCCACTCATTTGGTATGACATAGTAAGGCTTTGGAGCGCAGGCAAAATTTAGAAAAATCAACAGGAGGAAGAAGTAGAATTTAATGAAGGCTTTCATTTGAATGAACTTTTTGAGTAAATATAAAACTTGGGATTGATTGTTTCAATAATAAAAGTGGGAAGATGTAGATGGAGTAATAAAGAGCTGGCGGTGGGATTTGAACCCACGCCCTGCTGATTACGAATCAGCTGCTCTACCGCTGAGCTACGCCAGCTTTTTTAAAAATTTAAAATTTTTACATCTCAAAAACAAATTCAGGCTCACCTCAATATGTAAAACTTTGATCAGCGTGTGGTAGATAAATTTTGTCGCTTTCATAACCCTAAACCAAGAAAAATTAGTGATACCTTTTGCTTGTAAATTTTTAATTCGTTTTTTAAATTAAATTTGAAAACAAACCTACCTCACTTAAGGAGGGAATTTTATGGTAAAAAAGCAAAACGGTTCAGCGAGTTCGATTCGGGAAAAGTCCCCGAAGCGAAAGGGAGTAATTGAAAATGGCTCAATGAGTTCGGCTCGGGAGAAGTCCCCGAGAAAAAGGAGGAATAATGAAGAAAAATATTCAATGGAAACCCACCTGATTTATGGTCGTTCATTTACCCCAAAATGGGAATATTCCCATCATGTAGTTCCGCCAATTTCCGCTTCAGCTACATTCAGGCTTGAATCAGCGCAGAGAGGCGCACTTGGATTTTTGCAGTTTGCCCATACTGTGAATAACGAGGAAGTTGAAGTTAAAGCGCCAATTTATATTTACGATCGTCTTGGCGAGCCAAACAAAGAGATGCTTGAGGAATACCTTGCGTATGCGGAACAAGGTGAATCCGCTGTGACATTTGCATCAGGAATGGGAGCAATTTCAGCTGTTCTCGGAATTTTGACAAGAACAGGTGATGAGGTTATAGCACATAAACTTTTATACGGATGTACTTATGAACTTTTAACTTATTGGTATCCAAGATATCAAATCAGCACTAAATTTATTGATCTTCGTGATCTCTCCAATCTCAAGAAAGCCATTACCCCAAAGACAAGGGTTGTTTACTTTGAGACACCTGTTAATCCAACGCTTGAGCTTATTGATATTGCGGGAGTTGCGGAAATAGTCAAGGAAGAAAACAAGAAGCGAAAGCCAAATGAAAAAATTTATATCGTTGTTGATAACACATTTGCGACTCCATTTTGTCAGAGACCACTTACACTTGGTGCTGATTTTGTCGTTCATTCCTTGACCAAGAACATTGGTGGATTTGGGACAGATATGGGTGGTGTTGTTATCGGTCCAAAATGGAGCAGAGATCAATTGTTGCTTTATAGAAAGGATTTTGGCGGGGTTCTCGGGACGAAAAGCGCTTGGGCTATTCTTGTTTATGGTTTGCCAACGCTTGCATTAAGAGTGCGCCAGCAGGAAAAAACAGCTATGGAAGTCGCAAGATTTCTCTGTTCCCATCCAAAAGTTCAATATGTAAGTTATCCGGGGCTTCATACATTTCCACAATACGAGCTTGCAAAAAAACAAATGGTTGATTACGAAGGTAATTTTGCCCCTGGTACTTTGATTTATTTTGTTATAAAAGATGAATCACCAGAGGGCAGGAGAAAAAAAGCTGAAAAACTTATAAATTATCTTGCGAAAAATGCATATACCATAACGCTTGCCGTAAGTCTCGGGAATGTGAGAACCTTGATTGAACACCCCGGCTCAATGACACATGCAACTATTCCAGCTGAAGAGCAATTGAAAAAGGGAATAGACCCGGGTGGAATTAGATTGTCCATAGGGCTTGAGAAAGTTGATGATATAATACTTGATTTAAGCGAAGGGCTTGCCAAAATTTAACAAAAAGAAAAGGATAAAATTGGTGAGTTCTGATTTTATTTATCTGATTAAACCTGAGATTTTTGAACCATATGATGAATTGCTTGCAGTTCTAACGACGAAAAAGTCGGCGAGTCAAATTGATGAAGGATTTAATTTGGGTTTTACCAGAAATTCTGAGCCTGAAAAAGTTAATAAAAACCGAGAAATTTTGCTTAAACAACTTGGAATAAGCAAGGAGCAGCTTGCGATACCAAAGCAAATACATAGTTCAAATGTATGTGTGGTTGATAAACCAGGGGTTTACGAAAATTGTGATGCTCTTGTGACCGATAGAAGGGATGTTTATCTTGTTGTAAGCGTTGCTGATTGTGCCCCGGTTTATGTTTATGATAGTAAGAAAAAAGCAATCGGCTTGATTCATTGCGGATGGAGGGGTGCAAGGGAGAAGATAGTTGAAAAAACAATTCATCTAATGATCAGGGACTTTGGTAGCGATGTTTATGATTTAATTGTATATGTTGGACCCTGTGCTTCAGTTTGCTGTTATGAAGTTGATAAAGAGTTTGAAAATTTTTTTGATGTTAAGTTTTTGAGGTTCAAAGGGAATGGTAAGTTTAATTTTGATTTAAAAGGGGAAATTTTTTCACAGCTTGTTAGAGTTGGTGTTAATTTTAAAAACATCAGTGTAAGCAAGCATTGCACAATTTGCAGTTCGGATTTGTTTCATTCTTACAGGAGAGATGGTGAAGGTTCTGGTAGGATGTGGGCGTTGTTCGGGATAAAAAGTTAAGTCAAGGGGCAAGCCTCTATGGCTTGCCCTAATTTTTTAATAACTGAACACGGCTTCAACTCGCCTTATTTCCGGGGCTTCGCGAATAATTACTCTCTCAATCCCAGCTCTTAAAGTCATCATAGAGAGGGGGCAGCTACCGCAGGCACCAATCAATCTAACTTTGACGATATAATCATCTGTGATTTCAACGAGTTCAACATCCCCACCGTCAGCTTTCAGGTATGGTTTTGCAATTTCAAGTGCTTTTAATACGCGTTGTTTAAGTTCTTCTTTGTTCTTCATAATTTAATCTCAATTTTTGGCATCGCTTGTTGTTTGAAGTTTACTATACTTATGCGAGCTGCGAGTTTTCTTGAGATTTCTTTTATTATCTTTGCTTCTTCTGTATCCGGATAGGCAACAGGCACTGGTTTCCCTGAATCGCCACTTATTCTGATTCTTGTATTAATTGGAATCTCGCCCAAAAAAGGGACATTAAATTTTTCGCTTGCTTTTTTCCCTCCACCATGGTCAAATATATCATCTCTTTGACCGCAATGTGGGCAGATAAAATAGCTCATATTTTCAATTATTCCAAGTATTGGGACATTGACTTTTTGAAACATTTTTATTGCTTTTCGGACATCTGCAAGCGCAACATCTTGTGGGGTTGTAACTATCACTGCCCCGGTTAATGGTATTGTCTGGACAAGTGTTAGTTGGATATCACCAGTTCCAGGGGGCAAATCAAATATAAGATAATCAAGTTCACCCCATTCAACATCTGTCATAAATTGTTTTATTGCTCCGCTGGCGATGGGTCCGCGCCAGATCAAAGCTGTATCTGGATCGTCAAGCAGTAAGCCAATTGAAATTAACTTAACACCATATTTTTCAACAGGTTCAATTTTTTTCCCATCAGGGGTTAATGTTGGTTTTTCATTTGCACCTAACATAATTGGAACATTTGGACCATAGACATCAGCGTCAATTAGACCGACTTCTGCGCCATCAAGCGCAAGAGAGACAGCTATATTAACTGCGACGGTGGATTTCCCAACGCCTCCTTTTCCGCTTGCAATTGCGATTGTATTTTTAACATTCGGAAGAAGGAGATCTTTTTGTTGGTTGATGTGTTTGGAGACTTGTGCGGTCATTTCAACTTGAACTTCATCAAATCCAAGTTTTTTTATTTTTTCTATCGCTTCATCTTTTATTTTATCTCTTACTGGGCAAGCTGGGGTTGTGAGCTCAATTTTGATATACGCCTTTTTTGAATCAACTTTGACATCTTTTATAAATCCAAGGGAAACAATATCTTTGTGAAGGTCTGGGTCATAAATTTCTCTAAGTGCGTTGATTATTTCTTCAGTGTTTCGCATTTGTATGATATTTTTGTTTTTGAAGTCATTCTAAACTTAATAAAAAAAGTGGGGATAAAAAAGTTTCACTTGTGGTTTAAATTTTAATTTTCAGGCGATTTTTTTTGTTCCGGCTCTTGACAAAATATGAAAAAAGTATTATATTATTAGCAAGTGAGCCGAAAAGCTCATTTTAAATAAAAAATCACTCTATTTAAGGGTTTTAAAAGAGCACCTGCCTTTGTTCATTTATAAGTCAATTTTGTTCAAATTAAATAGTGGAGGTTTCTTATGAAATGTAAATTTACTATTTGTTTTTTTGGTTTTGTTATTTTTCTTGCCTATTTAGTCACTTGGAGTGGGTGTATCAACATTGATAATCCGGTAGTGCAACCTGTTGATTATCGTTCCCTTGCGAAGTTTGTAAATTTAAAAAGTGGGACTACAATAAAAGTAAATGTTGATGGGGTTGACAAGGTGAGTTCACTTTCTTTTGGCGAGGCGTCAAGTTATCTTGATTTGCCAGCTGGTTCAAGAGTTTTTGTCTTTGCTGCTGGTGATACGCTTAGAAGGTCTCTTGATTCAGAGAAAAAGTACACTGTTTTCTATGTTGGTAAGGGTTTGGACAGTGTATTATTTGCAGCTGAGAGAAACACTTTTGACGAGCCATATCCAAGTGGCAAGGCACTCGTAAGATTTTTAAACCTTAGCCCTAACTTGGGTGCTGCAAAAGTTATAATTAACTTTGCGGGGAAAGATTCAACCTTTTCAAATGTTGGCTTCAAGGCGGGGACGCCATATCTTGAAATTTCCTCATTTCCTGTGAAATATACGGTTATCTCTGGAACCGATACGCTTATCAAAGCATGGGACTCGGGGATATCAAGTGCTGGTAGATATTCAGTTGTCGTTTATGGTTTAAGGACTGATTTACAAAAAAAGTTTTTCAAAGAAGATTAAAGGAGGGTTAGCAAATGAAAAACACAGTTAGATTTTTAATCTCGGTTTCATTATTGTTAGTCTCTTTTCAAGTCATATTTGCTCAATATGGTAAAATTGCTGGGAAGGTTGTTGATAAGGAAACAAAAGAGCCTCTTCCTGGGGCATCAATTGTGATTCAAGGGACAACGCTTGGGGCTGCGGCTGATGTAAACGGGAATTATGTTATTTTAAATGTCCCAGCTGGAGTGTATACAGTTGTTGCTTCTTATGTTGGATATCAAACTGTTACGGTTTCAGGTGTTCAAGTTATCGCAGGTTTGACAAGAGAATTAAATTTTGAATTGCCATCAACAGCTATAGAGTTAAGAGCTGTGGAAGTTGTTGCTGAAAGACCGTTAATTGAGAAATCAGCCACTAATGCAATAAGAGTTGTAACCTCTACCGATATTGAGAAGTTGCCGGTCAGGGATGTGAATGTATATTTTGCAATTCAAGCTGGGGTGAGTTTACAGTATGGACGATTGTTTGTTAGAGGAAGTAGACCAGATGAGGTTGGCTATATGATTGAGGGGGCAAATGTTACAAATATACTTGGTGCAAGGACTGGAGCAAGGGGTGGGGCTTTTGCGTCAAGGGATAGATATAGAGCGTTGGGCGGTGGCTTGGTGACGACAATCCCGGAGGCTCTTGAGGAAATCTCGGTTCAAGCAGGTGGTTACAATGCTGAATTTGGTAATGCAAACGCTGGAATCGTTCAGCAAGTTTTCAAAACAGGTAAACCAAGGTTTTCCGCATCGGCTCAATTTGAAACAGATAATTTTGGAAATTATCCTGGTAAGAAATTCCTTGGGACATATTCTTACGGTTATTCAGATGTTGTTTTAACTTTGGGTGGTCCACTTCTAACTGAAAGAGTTAAGTTTTTCCTGGCTGGAGAAAATAACTTTGTAAGGGATTATATACCACATTTCTTCAAGGGTTATAATTTTGGATATATGAAAGACAATGGACGAAGAGGTGGGACAAAGGGTGATTCGGCTCTTGTAGCTTGGAATGATGCAAATATACCAGGTAGAATGGTAAATAGATACACCGGGAATGGAACTTTGACTTTTGATTTCAAACCGCTTCAAATAAGAGTTGCGGGTGCGTACACTTGGTCAAGGGAGAGGGCAAATAACTCGTTGAGAAATATTTTCAATCTTGAGAGATTGCCAGTAACGGATAATACCGAATTTTTCTTTGATATTAAGGCGAGCTATTTCATATCTTCAAAGACATTTTTAGAGGCATCTGTGAGTTTCCTTGATTACCGAAATAAATCCTATGAACCAGCCTTTGGTGATAATGTCCTTGCTTATGATGATAGTTTACAGGTTGTGCGTGCATATGGTGAGCGTTTCAAATATGTCAGCAGGTATGTTGGTCCACCTCCATATGATTTTTATGGATTTGCGTTTTATAGACCTGGAACTTTGTTTGCTGGATATAGCAAGTTTCAGCAGGGTTATTATGGCGGAAGTATCGCTTTGACATCGCAGGTTAAAAACCACGAGTTCAAAATTGGAACAAGTTATCAAAGATGGACAGTACGCCACTATGGACTTGGGACAGGTGGTTTGTTTAGAGCATTCCATTCTTTGCCAGATTCCGCAAGGAATGAAAATTATCTTTATAGGTTGCTTGGAAGCTATGTTAATAACTATGGTTTTGATAGATTTGGAAGGAAGGTTGATTCAGGTGAAGATGGACCAAGGCATCCATACTTTTTCTCTGCTTATATTCAAGATAGGATTGAATTCAGCGATTTAATTATAAACGCCGGGCTTCGTTATGATTATATGTATTTTGATGCTTGGAAATTTAAGAACCCATCGGCTCCAGAGGTTGACTTGTTTAACAGAAAGTTGCTTGGGCTTGAGAAAGGTAAACCCAGAGCTTACCTTCAGCCGAGGTTAGGATTTTCGTTCCCTGTTACGGATAGAACTGTATTCCATCTCCAGTATGGTGTTTTCGTTCAGGCACCGGCTCTGACTTCGCTTTATGCTGGGTTATCATATTATCCCGGGAGCGTATATCTTCCATCAATTGAATTGATACCTGATCCCCTTGCTTTTGACCCTGATCCAGTTAAAACAACTCAGTATGAGATTGGTTTTTCACAACAGTTTACTGATTTCGCAGCTTTTGATATAACTGGATTCTATAAAGATGTTAGGAATCAGCTTCAGGTTTCAACTGTGCCTATTACTTCTGGAACATTTGCTGGGACAAAATATGCTGTTTATGCAAATGGGGATTTTGAAAATGTTTATGGGCTTGAATTTACATTAAGGATTCGTCGTGTCTACAGAGTTCAGGCGCAAGTAAGTTATACATTGCAAGATGCGCGCGGAACAAATTCTTTTGCAAACGGTGCGTGGGCAGCGGTTGGGATTACTCAAATTACACCTACATTAACTGTTCCGTTAACTTATAATCAGACACATAGGGGAAGCATAAACATTGATTATCGCTTTGGTAAAGGTGAAGGTGGTCCGCTGCTTGAAAGGTTTGGTGTTAACTTACTTATAACATTTAACAGTGGGCATCCGTATACACTTGCCACAGGTGGTATAGCACAGCAAGACGCTGATGATGGCGGAATCCTAAATGATGGAGATCCAAGGAACAGAAACCCGCTTGAACCTATAAATGCGTCAAGAACGCCATGGGTATGGAATGTTGATTTGAGAGTTGATAAAACTATCTCAATTGGTCCAGCTAATATCAATTTCTATGTCTATGTCCAGAATTTGTTTAACACAAAGAATGTGATAAATGTTTATTACAGAACTGGAAATGCGTATGATGATGGTTTCTTAACAAACCCAGATCTTAGTGGAAGTTTCGTTCAACAATTTGGCGAAACATATATTCAACTGTATAGAGCGATCAACCTTGAAAATCGTCAACATCAATGGAGATTCAATGGAATTTTGCAGGATCTATTTGGTCCACCAAGACAGTTAAGAGCTGGATTGAAGATTGAATTTTAAAAAAATAAAATCTGGAGGTTTAAAACCATGAGGAGAATTTTAATCCTTTCAATATTTATACTAACTTTCATTGGGTTGGTGGTAGGTAGAGAAGATCCTTTAAAGAAAAGAGGTGAAGAATTTTTCTTTAAATCAGGTGCAGCTGGAGTTACACAAACAGTCATTGACGCGAATAACATAACAAGTTGGATATCGGTTATAAGTTCTCCTGGAGGATTAGGTTGGCCACCGCTAATTAGAAACTCTTATAATGGGACATTCCCCAGAGGTAGTGGTGTTGGGATGATTTATAGAGAAGGTTTGATGATAGGTGGTCTTGTTAATGATGGGGTTTCTCCAGTTTTAAGGGCGCAAGGAATTTTTTACAGGACAAGTATAAGACCGGGGAGGATAGTAACGAAGGGGCAAGCTGAAGATTATAATCTTCCGGATGTCAAAAGAGTATGGCGAGTTCGCCCTGATTATCAAACTGCTGATTTAAAAGCTGACGCTGCGGAATATTTTATGAAACCACTTAAAGATGTAACGCCAGCTGATGAAGATGCACTTCGTCAACAGTATGAAAATGATTGGAAAGATTGGCCTGCTGATAAAGGTGCGCCATGGTATACAACCACCGGACCAGATGCATATAAAGTAAAATACGGACCTGGATTTGATCCTAATAATCCCAACCATGTCCCCGGTATCCCCGGTGCTACTCAGACGGTTTGGACTGTTGGTAATGATTTAGACGCAAGTTTAGGTCAAAGCGTGTTTAGCTCAGTTCCCATAGGACTTGAAATTCAAGTTACAGAATGGTGTTATGCTGTTTCAAATCCGTTGAACAATATTATTTTCCAGCAATTCAGGATAATTTACAAGGGAACCGCAACAGCAGATCCAAATTCAACTATTGATAGTGTTTATGTTGTTAAGTGGTCAGACCCTGACCTTGGGGAATATTCCGACGATTTAGCTGGATGTGATTCTGTGCTTGGTCTTGGTTATGTGTATAATGCAAATACAGTTGATGCAGAATATCAAGCGATAGGTTATCCTGCCCCAGCTGTTGGTTTTGATTTCCTTCAAGGTCCGGCATATTATACTGGGAATCCAAATGATTCTGCTGTTATTGGCTTGGAGTGGAGGAAAGGTTATAAATATTGGAATGAAAATCCACTTACAACATTTGTTTTCTTTGCTGCTGGAACCGGTATAAGTGACCCTACAAATGCTAATCAATGGTTTAATTTAATGAGAGGAGGTTTGCCAAGACCTGAATATCCATCTTTTGTCCCATTTTGGTCAGCTTTTACAGCGCAGGATCCAAACGCTTATCCAACAAAATATGCTGTAGCAGGTGATCCTGTGACGGGGACAGGTTGGATTGATGGAAGGGTAATTCCACCAGGTGATAGAAGAATTGTTAATGTGACAGGTCCATTTAGATTAAGCCTTGGAGATACAGCTGAAATAGTTGTTGCCTTAATAGGAGCAATGGGTGCTGATAATCTTTCAAGTGTTTTGGTTCTAAAGTATTATGATACCTATGCTCAATTTGCCTATGATAATTTATTTGTCTTGCCATCTCCACCTCCAGCGCCAAATGTTAAGGTTGCTGAATTAGATCGTCAAATTGTGTTAAACTGGGGATGGGATCAGGCAAGTGTTAATGCAATTGAGAACTTTAAATCAGCTGGATTTATTTTTGAGGGATACAACGTTTATCAATTACCTTCGGCAACAGCAGGTTTAAATGAGGCTGTTAAGATAGCAACATATGATGTCATCAATGATGTCACTGTCATACTTGATAGAACTATAGACCCGAAAACGGGAGTTCTTTTATCAGTCCCAGTTCAAACCGGTAGCAATAGCGGGATAAGACATTTTCTTGCTTTGACCACAGATTATATCCGTCAGCGACCGCTTGTAAATGGTCAAACTTATTACTATGCTGTGACTGCCTATGCATACAACCCAGATCCATTGTCTCCATTTAGAGCCCTTGAAAGCACCCCGATTGTCCTTAAAGCCACCCCGCAATCTCCACCGCCTGGGTCAAGATACTTTGGAGTGGTGGGCGATACCTTAGAAGTTATACATAAGGGTAAAAGTGATGGCGAAGTGGTCGCCATACTTGTTGATCCATCTATCACAACAGGACATACTTATCAAGTAAGATTTGATAATGAAGGGAATTGGTATATCGTTGATGTTAATGAAAATAAGGTAAAAGCAACCGGGACAAATCAATCTGGGGGTGAAGCTTATCCGGTAGTTGATGGTATTTTTGTAAAAGTAATGGGTCCACCTCTTGCTGGGAAAGAATGGGTTGCAGAGCCATCTGCAAATAGATGGTTCACAGGAAATCCAGCAAATGGTGGTGAGCTGTTATTTGGTGCTGTATTTTTGGGTCCAAACTTCACTGGAAGTAGCTTGGCACCAGGTGATTTTAAATCAGTTGAAATTAGATTTTCTGCAAAAACTGGATATACAGATGCAAATAATAATGGGAAATATGACCTTGGAGAACCTTATACAGTTGATCCAGCAAAATCGCAAAAAGCATTTATGTATCAAACATGGAATAATGGTGCATATGAAGGGTTCTTTGATGTTCCTTTCCAGGTTTTTGATATTGAAAATCCGAACTCACCTCGGCAGTTAAATGTCGTCGTTCGTGATAGAAATGCAAATAGACAATGGGATATCTCAGATGCGAATGATGCAATTACGCCATATGAATATATATGGATTTTAGATAGTGATTATGATCCTACTGGAAAAGCATGGGATCCAACACAAGGAAGAGGATTTATGACCAACGGTTCTAATCATAGCGCTTATCCAGTTTTGTGGGCTTTGTGGTTATATCAAAGGGGAACTCAAGAGCCTTACCGTGCAGATGTAACTTTAAAACTTTATCCAAATCGTGTAAATACGCCTGCTGATACATTTGTATTTGTCACACAAGCTCCAACAGTTGGTGATGTTCAACTTGCCCGTCAAGATGTTGAAAAAATTAACGCTTTTCCGAACCCATATTATGGATTTAATTTAATGGAAACCGATAGGTTGTTAAAGTATATAACTTTCAACCATTTGCCGAAGAAAGCAACGATAAGGATATTCAACCTTGCTGGTGTTCTTGTGAAGACGATTTATAAAGATGATGATTCGCAATTTGCGAGGTGGAATTTAAGAAATGAGCACAATCTTCCTGTTGCAAGTGGTATTTACATTGTCCATATTGACATGCCGGATATTGGAAAGACGAAAATTTTAAAGCTCATGATCGTTCAAGAAGAGGAGATAATTCCAACTTATTAAAATTTAACACCGCCCCTTTCGTTAGGGGCGGTTATTTAAAAATAAAAAAACGGAGTTTGAACCATGAGAAAGATTTATTTAATAATTGTTTTGCTAATTTCGGGGCAGTGGTTATTTGCGCAATCAAAAGCTGGAACATCCGCTGCGCCTGAGCTTACTATTCCAGTTGGAGCAAGATATACAGCTATGGCTGGTGCATCTGGAGTCCTTGCAGAAGGTGTTGAAGCAATAACTTGGAATCCGGGTGGGGTTGATTGGATCGTCGGAAATGGTCAGGCGATGTTTTCTCACCGACGTTATATTGCAGATATCGGAATTAATTATCTTGCTTTGGTCGGAAAATTTGGGTTTGGTTCGGTTGGTCTATCGTTAAGAACATTTGATTTTGGAGATATTCCTATTACGACTGAATTTCAACCTGACGGAACAGGTGAGGTTATAAGCCCGAACTTTTTTGTTGCGAGTTTGACTTACTCAAAAAGATTATCCGATCGTGTTTCTGTTGGTGTAAATTTCAACCTTGTAAATGAAAGTTTTGGAAGGGTTAGCGCAACTGGTTTTGCGTTTGATGCTGGAATTCAATACCGAAATATGTTGAATATTTCTGGACTTTCACTTGGTGTTGTTGTTAAGAATATAGGACCAACGATGAAATATGGTGGTTCGGGATTGTGGGTTAGGGCAGTGGTTCCAGGCTCGGAAAGAGGAGTCACATTTTATAAAGTTGAAGCGGCTTCATTCCCAATGCCAACTTCATTTGAAATTGGACTTGGATACAATTATACGATAGGTGAAGTTAACAATTTATCTCTCACTGGATTATATCAAGCAAATAACTTTTACGCTATAGATGCTTATAAGTTCGGATTTGAGTATTCATTTAAAAATATTTTCTTCCTCAGAGCGGGCTATAATTATAGCAAGTCAGGTGAATTAACTTCAATTTGGCATCATTATACACTTGGCGCTGGGGTTAATACGGAAAGTTTGATTGGATTAAAGGTGTCGTTTGATTATGCTTATGTCCCGGTGACATATTTTAGTGCAAATCATGTGTTCAATTTGAAAGTTGGATTTTAGACAATGCAGGGGGCGGGTTTTAGCCCGCCCTTTTTCGTTTAACTCTCCCCATATCCCCCCTACAAGATTTTTATTTCTCATTCCTCGTTTTTAAATTTTTGTAAATTTTAAAACAAACTTTTCTCTAATATGCCTGAAAAATTTGATATAGCAATAATTGGCGGTGGTCCAGGAGGTTATGTTGCTGCCATAAGAGCATCTCAACTTGGTTTTAAAACTGCTTTAATTGAAAAAGATCGTGTTGGGGGGATCTGCCTTAACTGGGGATGTATTCCAACGAAGGCTTTGCTAAAATCGGCTGAACTTTTCAATCTTGTAAAAAGGGCAAGTGAGTTTGGGCTAAAAGTTGAAAACTTGGGCTTTGATTTCAAAAAGATAATTCAAAGAAGCAGACAGGTTGCGGAAAGATTAACAAAAGGAGTTGAATTTTTGCTCAGAAAAAACAATGTAACGAAAATTTCCGGTCACGGTTTTGTCTTAAAACCTGGTCTTGTAGGTGTAAAAAATGAAAAAGATGAAATAGAAATTCAAGCAAGTAATATAATCATTGCAACGGGTGCAAGGCCAAGAGAATTACATGGAATTAATATAGATGGTAAAGTTATCATCACAAGTAAAGAGGCAATGCTTCTTGAGGAACCACCAAGATCAATGATAATCATCGGGGCTGGGGCAATTGGCGTTGAATTTGCCTATTTCTACAATTCTTTTGGAACGAAGATAACATTGTTGGAGATGATGTCTTCAATTCTGCCAAATGAAGATAGGGAAATAACAGATATACTTGCTAAATCATTTCAAAAGTCGGGTATTGATATTTTAACTGGGACGAAAGTTGTTGAGGCAAAAGCGGTTGATGGTCAAGCGCAGGTGAAAATTCAAAATGAAAGCGGTGAGAAAACTTTAAAAGCAGATCTTGCTCTTGTTGCAATTGGAGTTCGTGGAAATTCTGATGATCTTGGGCTTGAAAATGTCGGCGTTGAAGTTGAAAATTCTTTTATCAAAGTTGATAAAAAAACTTACAAGACAAATGTTGATGGTATATATGCAATTGGTGATGTTATTGGACCACCACTGCTTGCACATGTAGCGTCCGCTGAGGGAATTAGATGTGTTGAGAATATAGCTGGGGTTGAAACTTTGCCAATTGATTATTATGGAATTCCAAACTGCACATATTGTATTCCGCAAGTTGCAAGCATTGGATTGACCGAGGAAAAAGCCATTGAACTTGGTTATGAGATCAAGGTTGGGCGTTTTCCTTTCAGAGCAAATGGGAAAGCACTTGCGCTTGGTGAGACGGAAGGGATGGTTAAGGTCATTTTTGATGCAAAATATGGTGAATTGCTTGGTGCACATATCGTAGGTCCTGAGGCAACGGAATTAATCGCTGAATTTGGGGTTGCTAAAACTCTTGAAAGCACGGCTTTTGAAATAGCTAAAACAATTCATGCACACCCAACTTTATCTGAAACATTGATGGAAGCTTCGGCTGATTCGTTAAAAGAAGCGATACATATTTAAAACAAAATTAAATTCGCTGTGAAATTATGCCAATTTTACAGTTGATAGCAAAAATTGTGAAAATTTTACGCTCACAGGGAACCCCAGGACAAGTTGCTGCTGGTTTTGCGTTTGGAATGTGTCTTGGGCTTATACCATGGAATACTTTGCATAGCATCTTGATCTGGATAATCGTTATAGTTGTTAATGTGAACTTTGGCGCTGTTTTCCTTGGAATAGCTGTTTTTGGAGCAGTCGCATATATATTTGATCCGTTTTTCCATTCTTTCGGTTACTGGATTCTCGTAGATGTTGAATCATTGCGAAGTTTATGGACATCGCTTTACCAGTCTCCTGTGATTCCTTTTACGAGATTTTACAATACCGTTGTAATGGGAAGCACGGTTATATCTTTCTTGTTATTTTTTCCCGTTTATTTTGGAAGTAAATGGTTAGTTAAAAATTACCGTGAAAAAGTTGATCCCCATATTCAAAAATTGGGGTTGATTAAAGCTATAAAGGCTTCAAAAATCTATCAGCTCTATCAAAAAATTAAATTTTGGAGTGAGGTAGTATGAAATACATAAGAAAATCTGGGGTTATATTTATTGGAGTGGTTATAATTATTGTCGTCTTGCTTAACATCTTACTTACAGATAGATGGCTTGAAAGTCAACTTGAAAAAGCAGGGTCAAGTATTGTAGGTGCAAAAGTTGAAATTGATGACCTTGATGTTTCCTTGTTGAATCTAATGATAAAGTGGAGAAGAATTCAAATAACGCATCCCGAGCATACGATGAAGAACATGATTGAGACAGGTCCCGTTGAATTTAAACTTTCTCTCCCAGCTTTGTTAAAGCGGAAGATAGTTATAGAAAATATGCAAATTTTAAACATCAAAACTTTCACCGATAGAAAAACAGATGGACGCCTGCCCGATAGAATTAAGAAAGTAACAAAAAAAGAACCAAGTTTTTTTGAAAAACAATTTACGGCTCTGTTGGATGAGCTAAAAAAAGCCCCCGCTTTTGAATTGGTTTCCGAAGTCAAAGATCTTAAGCCAAAGGATATAATAGATAAAATTCAATTCAACACCCCTGCGAAGATAGATTCAGTTAAGAATTTAATTGAAGGTAAAATTCAAAAGTATAAATCTGACTTTGAAAATCTACAAACTGATATAAATAAACTCAAGGAGATAGAGGCGAATTTTAGAAGTATAAACCCATCATCTATAAAGACAGTAAGCGACCTTAAAGCAACTTATGATCTTGTGAATGGAAGCATAAAACAAATAAATGAAATAAAATCTAAATATGAAGCAAAGGTTAATGAGATTAAACAGTTGCCAAATGAGGTAAATGCGATCAAACTTGAAATTCAAGAGCAAATAAAAAGTGATATTCAAAAAGTAAAAGATTACGCAAAACTTCCAGACATAAAAAATCTTAATTTTGTTAAATACCTCATCGGTCCTAAACTTTTCTCGTATTACTTGACATATGAAAGGTATTCAAATGCTGTTGAAGGATATATTGAAAAGATGCAAGCCTTGAAACCTGAGAAAGAAAAAAGACCTCCGAGGTTGAAAGGTCAGGATATTCATTTCGTAAAGGAGAGAGCGTTGCCTGGGTTTTGGTTAAAAAAATGTGTTTTATCTGGCGAGACAAATGCAGGCTTTAAAATTAAAGGGGAAATCACCAATGTAAGCAATCAACCTAAAATTGTTGGAGAGCCAATTCGTGTTATGCTTATTGGAGATAGACCTGACAAAGCAAGTTTGAGGCTTAAAGCTGAACTTTATTTCTTGGGTGAAGTTTCAAAGCAAACTTTGGATTTTGAACTTGTAAATTTACCGATCGCAGATTTCAATTTTGAGCATTCGGTTAAATATCTACCGGTTAAGGTTGAAAACTCTGTAGGTGATGTTGTGGTAAGACTTTCAAGACAGGGCAAGGAATTAGCCTCTGAATTTAAGTTTGTCCTTTATAATCCACATTTCGTATTTCCAGCTTTTAATCCAGCAAACATATATGAGCAAAAGTTTTCAAGTTTAGTTAAAAATACTTTTAGTGCTGTGAAAAGTTTTGATGCGGATGTTTCTTTAGGCATTGTCAATGGTCAATTAAGTATGAGTTTAAATTCAAGTCTGGACAAACAGTTAAGTAGTGGTTTTAGGGAGGCGGTTGGGAAGGAAATTGAGCAATTGAAAAACGAAGCAGAATCAATGGCACGAGCTAAACTTGAGGAGATAAGAAGGGAATTTGAGTTGAAAATTGATGAGAAGATAAAGGAGTTAACAAATAAAGCGGATGAATATAAAAATATCGTGACTTTAGTTGAAAATCTGAGGGAGCAAAAGTTAAAGGAACTTGATCAAGAAATAAAAAAGCGTGGGACGAAAATTCTTGAGAACATACTAAGAAAATAATTCACTCTAAAAGGGCTAACTTCACAATTCTATCAACTAATTCAGGAAATTCAATCCCAGCGGCTTTCGCTGCTTTTGGAACTAAACTTGTCCCGGTCATCCCCGGTAGTGTGTTGATTTCAAGGCAGAAGGTTTCGCCTTTATCGGTTACCCTGAAATCAACCCTTGCAAATCCTTTGCAACCAACTGATTCAAATGCAATTAATGCTTGTTCTTGAAGTTTTTTTGTCCATTCCTCAGGGATTTCTGCTGGAACAATGTATTCGGTTGCTCCCTTTGTATATTTGTGATAATAGTCGTAGATCCCTCCCTTGGGTATTATTTCAATGACTGGCAAAGCCATATTTCCAAGTATTCCAACTGTTAACTCTTTACCTTCTATAAAATCCTCAACGAGAGCTATATCGGAATACTTAAAAGCAAGTTCAAGAGCTGGCTCAATTTCCTCAGGACAATGGACAACGCTTAATCCGACGGTTGAGCCCTGATCGTTTGGCTTAACAACACAGGGATAAGAAAATGATTTTTCTATTTTTCTGCGAATTTCGTTCAGGTCAATTTTGTTCTTTTTTATTGTAAACCAGTCTGGAGTTTGAACTCCGTTATGTTTAAAAACTATTTTTGATATATTTTTGTCTATACCAATTGCGCTTGCGAGAACACCCGAGCCAGTATATTTTTTCCCACGAAGTTCAAGGAGTGCTTGAACCGTTCCGTCTTCTCCCCATTTACCATGCAAAATTATGAACACAACATCAATATCATCAAGTAAATGTGAATTTATGCACTCTATTACATTTTTGTTTGAATATCTTGCGAGCTCTTCCTCAGTTGGTGGGGTTTCTCTTATTGCGCTTATAAAAAGTTCATCTTCATTTTCTGGTTGATTTATTCCGAGAGCTGGGTCAATAGGTTTAACGATGTAACCAGCTTCTCTCAATCCCTGAGTTACATACTTCCCTGAAACTATTGAAACATCTCTTTCAGGGGATGTGCCACCGAGCAATACAGCAACTTTAATTTTCTCCATAGAGATTAAATTTTGATTTGTTTTCCATAACTTTTCAAACTTATCTCAGATAATTTCTTTACATCATCAAGCGTTAAAGTTTTCTCACCACCAAGAACCCTTGCAAGTAAGACTATCGTAGCGTAGTGCTCAAGTTTTTCCATCTTGAAATAAGCATCTTTTAAATTTTTCCCAAGTGTAACAGCCCCGTGATTTTGAAGAAGAAAAGCATCGCAATTTTTCACAAAAGGTTGAACTGACAAAGCAACTTCATCGGTTGAAGGAGTTGCATATTTCGCAAGCGGAATTTTGCCAAGATTTACTATCACCTCTGGAAGAACAAATCCCTCAAGAGAAAGCCCAGCAGTTGCAAACGCAGTCGCAAAAGGTGGATGCGCATGCACTATCGCATTTATATCTTCTCTTTGACTGTAAATGAAAAGATGCAACTTTATCTCTGTTGATGGCTTGTAAATCCCATATGTCAAATTTCCATCGGGATCAATTTCAACTATTTGTGATCTTTTCAAATCGCCTTTATTTACCGCAGTTGGAGTGCAAAGTATATTTCCATTTCCAAGTCGTGCTGATATATTACCGTCCATCGCTGAGATGAACCCCTTTTCGTAAATTAGATGTGCAATTTCTACAATTTCAGAAATTAATTTTTCCTTTTCAAGGAGAAATTTTTTATCTCTCATCTTGCGTTTCTGATTTTGATTGTTTAATCATCAAGATGCGAAGGATCAAACGAAGGAAGAAAATTGCAAATGCAACTACAAGAGCATGGATATAATATTCAGGTGGAATAGTTTTGGTCAGCATTCCGATAAGAAGCAAAATTAAAATCGCCAAACTTATGTAGGTTATCAAATTGAAAGTTTTGCTTGAAATTTTCATTTTTACCTCACTTTGTTTTAATGATGGAAGCGTTTTCATTTTTTTCTCAAATTTAATTAAATTAAAAACAATAAAAAACAAAGAAGCATTGAAACTTGGAGAACGATCTTAAGCTTCAATACTGGGAAGAATTTAATCAGTTGATGAAAAGACGCATTGAAGAGATGGAGGAACTTAAGAAGCTTGGAATTAACCCATATCCCTATGAATTTCCCGTGAATTCTTACTCTGAGGAAATCTTGAAAAATTTTAGAGATGAAGACCCACCGATGAATGTTTCCATAGCTGGAAGAATTATGTCAATCAGAAGAATGGGGAAAGCTACATTTTCACATATTCAGGATTCAAAAGGGAAAATTCAAATTTATTTCAAAAAAGATATCCTCGGTGATAAATACGATATTTTGAAATTGCTTGATATAGGTGATATAATTGGTGTTAGAGGTGAGGTATTCAGGACGAGAACTGGGGAGGTAACTGTAAAAGTTGAAGATTATCAAATTCTTGCGAAGGCGATACGACCTTTGCCCGTGGTTAAAGAGAAGATTGATGAACAAGGTAACAGAATTGTTTACGACCCATTTACAGATAAGGAAATGAGATATAGGCAAAGATATGTTGATTTGATAGTAAATCCAGATGTAAGACAGGTTTTCATAAAGCGAGCAAAGATAATAAGCACAATTCGTGAGATTCTTGATTCTTATGGTTTCATTGAAGTTGAAACCCCAATTCTACAGCCCGTTTATGGTGGTGCAACCGCAAGACCTTTTGTAACCCATCATAATGCGCTTGATATGGATCTTTATTTGAGAATTGCGGATGAACTTTATTTAAAAAGATTGATAGTTGGGGGATTTGATGGCGTTTATGAGATCGGAAAAGATTTTAGGAATGAGGGGATGGACAGGATGCATAATCCTGAGTTTACAATGCTTGAACTTTATGTGGCTTATAAAGATTACAATTGGATGATGGAGTTTACGGAAAATTTAATTTATAATGTGAATTTGCGTGTCAATGGAACAGCTAAGATAAAGTTTGGTGATAATGAAATTGATCTGACCCCACCTTGGAAGAGAATTCCGATGTTTGAACTTCTCAAACAATACACGGGCGAAAATCTTGAGGGAAAATCTGAAGAGGAACTTCGTGTAATTGCTAAAAGGCTTAATGTTGATGTCTCGTCAAAAATTGGGATTGGGAAAATAATTGATGAAATTTTCTCGGAGCTTGTTCAGCCAAATTTAATTCAGCCAACTTTTGTAATTGATTATCCCGTGGAGATGTCCCCGCTTGCCAAGAGGCATAGAAATAACCCAAGACTTGTTGAAAGGTTTGAGGTTATAATCTGCGGGATGGAGGTGTGCAACGCTTTTAGTGAGTTGAATGACCCAATAGATCAGCGAATGAGGTTTGAAGAGCAAGCAAGGCTTCGGGCTCAAGGTGATGAAGAAGCGATGACTATAGATGAAGATTTTATCAGAGCGCTTGAATATGGTATGCCACCAACTGCAGGGCTTGGAATTGGAATTGACCGACTTGTGATGATTTTAACAAATCAAAGGACAATTCGTGATGTAATCCTTTTCCCACACATGAGACCTGAAAAGTAATGAAAACAAAAGATTAACATTTTAAAGTGAAAAAAATCAATCTTGTTCTTGGAATCCACAATCACCAACCTGTTGGTAATTTTGATTTTGTTTTTGAGCACGCATATAAGGTTGCTTATAAGCCGTTCATTGAAATCCTTGCAAAGCATCCTAAAATTAAACTTGCACAGCATTATACAGGTGTTTTGTTTGATTGGATTTTGAAAAATCATCCCGAGTTTTTAAATGATTTGAAAGTCCTCGTGGATAATGGACAAATTGAACTGATAACGGGTGGATTTTATGAACCAATCCTTGCCATAATTCCAGACCAAGACAAACTTGATCAGATAAAGAAATTGAGCGATTTTATTGTTGAAAATTTCGGAAGAAAACCTGTTGGGATGTGGCTTGCTGAAAGGGTATGGGAACAGCATATTGTTAAGTTCATCGCAATGGCTGGGGTTAAATATGTTATAATTGATGATACACATTTTCGGTATGCTGGCTTAACTGGGGAACAACTTCTGGGATACTACATTACGGAAGAACAAGGCTACACCGTCAATATCTTTCCCATAAGCAAAATGTTGAGATACACAATCCCATTTCAACCTGTTGAAAAAACGATTGATTACTTAAGGGAAATTGCAACTGAAAATGGGGATAGAGTTGTTGTTTACGCTGATGATGGGGAAAAATTTGGTGTATGGCCAAATACATACAAGCATGTCTATGAAGATGGATGGCTTGAGGAGTTTTTCACTGCGCTTGAGGAAAATAGCGATTGGATTAACATACTTCATTTTTCAGAAGTTATTGAGAAGATAAAACCAACTGGAAGAATTTATCTGCCGAATGCTTCGTATGCTGAAATGATGCACTGGGCCTTGCCCGCTGATGCTTATCTTGATTATGAGAAACTTGAAGAGCATTTGAAAGAAGAGGGAATGTATGAACAATATTCAAGATTTTTCAGAGGTGGATTCTGGAGAAATTTCCTTGTAAAGTATCCCGAGGCGAATAACCTTCATAAAAAAATGTTAAGAGTTTCCGATAGAGCAAGAAAACTTCAATCAAAGGGCAAAGATGTCAACATTGCCCTTAATAAAATATGGTCTGCCCAATGTAATGACCCATATTGGCATGGAATTTTTGGAGGATTATATCTTACAAATCTAAGATCAACTGCGTATAGGAATTTGATCAGTGCTGAGAATGAACTTGACAAAGTTGAAGGAAAAAAGTTGATTCGCTATGAACTTACGGATTTTGATAAAGATGGAAAAGAAGAATTGATAATTGAATCGCCGAATTTCAATATTTACATAGATCCAAATTACGGGGGGCAAATTTTTGAGTTTGATTTTAAGCCTGTTGAATTTAATATAGCTGATGTGATGACGAGAAGAAAAGAGGGTTATCATGAAAAATTGCTTCGCCTTGCAAATGAAAAGAATAATCCTAATAATCAAGGCGTCGCAAGCATACATGATATGTTACTTGCAAAAGAAGAAGGGTTGGAAAAATTCTTGCACTACGATTGGTATAAAAGGGGTAGCTTGATTGACCATTTCCTTGGCGAAGGGACAACCCTTGAAAATTTTTACCAGTGTAAATATCCAGAACAGGGCGATTTTGTTGATCAACCTTATGTGGTTAATGTTAATTTCAAAAGAAACTTACTTGAGGTTATACTCTCAAGGGATGGAAATGTTTGGATTGATAACCAGAGGAAAAAGATTCGGGTTGAAAAGAAGATCACAATCAATAAAAATTCAAGTGACCTTTTTATAGAGTATAAACTTGAAAATCTTGAAGACGAAATGCTTGACCTGTGGTTTGGGGTTGAATTTGCGTATAATTTTCTTGCGCCAGATTCAAGTGATAGATACTTTTATTTTATTGGATACGAGCTTGAAGATAAAAGATTAAAGAGCATGGGGATAGTTGATGATGTTGTTTCGTTTGGGATAGTGGATGAGTGGCTTGGGCTTGATATGAATTTTTATCTGAGCAAGTTCGCTAATGTGTGGAGATTTCCGCTTGAATCAATTTCGCTTTCTGAAGCTGGTTTTGAGAGAGTCTATCAGGGTTCTGTTATGCTACTTAACTGGAACATCAAGTTGAGCAAGGAATGGAATGTTCAGATTCATAAATCTTTCAGATTATTAAAAAAGTAAAAATCTGGTGAAGTTTTGCAGTGGAAAATTTTTAAAATTTCCCTGCTTATAATTTTTTCTTGTGGTGTTATGTTCTCGTTTTCAAATTTTTCTGCCGTTTTGGATTCAAATTCGCAAGTTGCACAGGGGAAAATTAATTATACAAAACTTGCGTTTGTTGGGGTTGGAACAGCAGGAACAATGGCTGTTATCCATGTTTATCAACAGCATGCATGGTGGAGCGGTCAGAGAAGATCTTTTCATATTGTAAATGATTGGGACTATGCGCTTAACATTGATAAAATTGGGCATTTCTACGGCGCAACATTGATCTCAAGTTTGTTTTCCAGGTCGCTTCAATGGGCTGGTGTGGATAAAAAGAAAGCGATGATATATGGTGGGATACTTGGTTCTTTATTTGGACTTTATGTTGAGTTTGAAGATGGTTTTGCAACTGATTGGGGATTTAGCCCAGGTGATGCGAGTGCAAATATTCTTGGTTCATGGTATCCAGTTGCTCAATATTATGTCCCATTTTTGAGGAATTTTAATTTTAAATGGAGTTATATTCCAACAACGCAACTTAAAACTGGCAAAAAGAAAATTTTCATTGATGACCATGAAGGTCAAGTTATGTGGCTTTCAATATCTGTAAATAATTTTTTGCCTGAAAAAATTGAAAAGGTTTACCCTGATTTTCTTAACATCGCTGTTGGTTATGGTGTAAGGGAACTTGATGGGCTTGGCGGAGGCAAAAGGGAATTTTACATAGCCCTTGATTATAACCTTGAAAAATTGCCAGGGGATGGATGGCTTTGGAATTTGATAAAGAAAAATTTGAATTATATTCATCTCCCTGCACCTGCCATAAGATTAACACCTAAATTTGCTGTGTTCGGATTTTTCTTCTCAAAGAGGATTTAAAAATGCTATTGAAGGAAGTTTTATCTGGAATCTTAATTGGTGTTTTATCTGGATTTTTTGGGCTTGGTGGCAGTAGCGTTGCAACCCCGATTTTGAAATCATTTGCTGGCGTTAACCCAATTTTTGCGCTTGCAACTCCATTATTGACCGTGATACCATCTTCGCTTTCAGCATCTGTGATTTATTACAGGAAGAATTTAATAAATTTTGATGTTGCAAAGTTGACAATTCTTTCAGGGTTGCCTTTTGTTATCATCGGGGCTTATTTAACGAAGTTTGTCAGT
This sequence comes from Candidatus Kryptobacter tengchongensis, assembly GCA_001485605.1. Taxonomy (GTDB): domain Bacteria; phylum Bacteroidota; class Ignavibacteria; order Kryptoniales; family Kryptoniaceae; genus Kryptonium; species Kryptonium tengchongense. The sequence goes on along the minus strand of FAON01000007.1, from coordinate 170,405 downwards.
GGTGAATTTCTCATGCTTGCAACTGCTGTTTTTGTTTTATTTGTTGGATTAAGTTTTTTGAAAAGGGAAAATTTATTTGGTAGGGGTGGAAAGAATGATAAAAATTTGAGGTTAAAGTTAATTTCCTTAAGCCCTTTGATAGGTTTGGTTTCCGGATTTCTCGCAAATGGTGGGGGAGTTATGCTTGTTCCGATGTATGTTAAAATTTTAAAAATGGACATAAAGAATGCTTTTGGGACTTCTTTTTTCGTGATATCATTTTTCGCTGTCCCAGGGGCTGTAACTCACTTTATGCTCGGGCATATTGATTTGAAACTTTTTTTAATCCTTGCGTTTACTGCAATTCCGTTTGCGAGCCTTTCAGCAAAGATCGCTATAAAATTGAAAAGTGAACGGCTTGAATTCGCTTATGGAGTTTTCCTCGTTGTTTTCGCAATTTATTTCTTCATCAGGGAATTTCAAAGTTTATTATAAAAAAACTAATTGCAAAAAATTTGGGTTTCTGTATGTTAAAAATTTTAATTTTTCTTTGTCTGATTATTTCCAAGATTTTTCCACAAGAAAATCTCGGTGCAAGAGCTTTTGCCTTAAAAAGTTATGTTATCCCAAATGATGTGTGGGCAATTTTTTATAATCCTGCTGGATTGGCTGATTTGAAGATCAGGGAGATTTCTTTTTCATATATTCCCGCTCAATTTGGATTGAAAGAGCTTTCCAAGAAGGGTTTTGTATTTTGCGAAACATCTTTACCTGTTAAGGTCGGTGTTGGAGCTGAAATTTTTGGTTTTGAACTTTACAAAGAAGGTGTTGTTAAATTTTCGGTTGCCCGAGATTTTGAGCTTTTCAATCTTGGGTTAAACTTAAACTATAATTTTGCCTCAATCAAGGGATATGGAAATGCTGGGGCGTTCAGCGCTGACCTTGGATTCATATCAAAATCTGTTAAGTTTTTTAAATTTGGTTTCGTTCTAAAAAATTTAATTGCTGGGAAAATTGGAAGAGCGAAAGAGAAACTATCAAAGGAGATTGAACTCGGGGTTGCTTTGTTGCCTTATGATAATTTAATGGTTTCAACAAGCATTTATAAAGAAACTGGCTTTAAAGAAAGTTTAAAATATGGGGTTGAGTATGAATTCGCAAATCTTTTCGCTTTAAGATTTGGGTTTTCAAATTATCCTGCGCAATATTCTGGTGGGGCTGGGATAAAATTTACAAAATTTCAATTTGATTACGGGGTTAATAACCACCAATTGCTCGGTTTAACACATCAGGTAACATTGACCGCAAAATTGGGTTGGAAAAAATGAAAAAACTTGTGTTAATTTTTCTGATTATCGTTGCCTTTGCGAAGTCGCAGGATGTAGAAGTTGATACGCTGAAAAACCTTGAGGAGGAAATACTTGAGAATCTTGAAGTTGACGCACAAATTGATGAGATAACCGAACAATTTGAGTTTATAAGGATAGAACTTAACAAAGCAGATATAGACGATCTCACTGAACTTCCATTTATAAGCAGAGAGGTTGCAAATAAGATAATTGAGTATCGCGAAAAAATCGGGGGATTTAAAGCAAGAGAACAAGTTTTTGATATCCCGGAGGTTGATGAAGGTGTGAAATTATTTCTCTATAGAAATGGATACATTCAGAAACCAAAGTTAAGTTTTCAACTTCGCACAAGGGTATTGAATAAAAATAATATCAAAAACTACGGGGAAAATTTTGATGAAAATTTCAAAACATACCAGCTCTGTCGCTTTGCGATTTCAAATTTTTCAGGTGGGTATATAATTGAAAAAGATTATGGTGAAAGGAAGATAAATGATTTGACAAACCTTTTCGTTGAATATAGAGGTTCGGGAATTTTGAGAAAATTTATCGTGGGGAATTATATTTTACAGTTTGGGCAGGGAATTTTGATGTGGAGACCTGTGTCACTTGGGAAGGGTTCTGACGCAATTTTGCCTGCGGTTAGAAGTTTTGAAAATTATTCTTCTGGATATATTTCAACTGATGAAGTTAAACCGATGTTTGGTGGAGTTGTGAATTTAAAATTTAAAAATTTTGAATCGGTGTTGTTTTATTCAAAAACAAATTTAGCATCATCTGTTGATTCATTGGATAGGGTGAGATATATTGATTTTTCGGGAGTAAATACGGGGGCGAGGGTTTCTCTGTTAAGAAATTTAATAGGTGGAATTGTAAGTTTTAGCTGGAGAAATTTCTCATTTGGGATTTTAAATTTTTATGAGAAGTTAAATCGTGATTTTTCGCCGTCAATTTCAAGACCTTTTCAAAGGGAAAGTTTTTACAGTGGATTTGAATTTGATTTGTATTTTAGAAATTTAAATCTATTCGGTGAGATTGGCTCAAAGAAACTTTTACATTTCAGCTATGTTGCTGGTTTAACGATGGGATTTGGCGATTTGAACTTTGTTTTTCACTTTAGGAAGTTAAACCCAAATTTTATATCAATCAATGGGAATGTTTTTTCAGAAAGATATGGGGAGGCGTGGAACGAAGAGGGATTTTATTCTGGCGTTAAGTTTAAAATTTGGAAAATGAGATTTTCGGGATATTGGGATATTTTTAAATTTCCGAGGTTTGATTTGAACGATGTGAAAAATGGGGATGATCGCAGGATTGAAATAAGTTTTGCTGTTTCAAGAAATGTTAATTTTAAATTTATGTTTCGCCAAAAGGTGACGGTTGAAGGTATCAAAAATATTGATGAGTTTGGGAGGACATTTTGGGGTGAAGGAGTTGAAAGCAGAAGAAACATAAGATTTGAGTCGGAAAATAAATTTAAAAAAATTTCTTTCAGAAGTAGAGTTGAGGTAGTGCGGAGAAATTTGAATGGGGTTGAGAAAGGAATATTGATTTATCAGGGGGTGAAATGTGAGATCTTGAACAATTTAAAAATTTATGGTCGTATTGCATTTTTCAGGACTGATTCATACTGGTCAAGAATTTACGTTTATGAAGATGATATTGATGGGGTTGTCTCGTTGATCCCGTTTTATGGAAATGGTTTGAGATGGTATTTGGTTGTGAAATATAAATTTGGCAAGTTGCTTTCGCTTCAGATAAAATATGGTGAAAGTTTATTCATAGATAGGGAAGTTGTGCGAAATAATTTGGGAATTCAGGTTGAGTTAAAAATTTAGTTTTCTGGTTCGCCGTAAAGCTCAATTTCAACAAGTTCGCTGATTATGTGTCCAATTGTTATATGTCCTTCCTGAATTCTTTGTGTGTTGTTTGATGGAACAATTATCGCTATATCGCAGAGGTCTTTCATTTTTCCACCATCACGTCCGAGGAAACCAATCACCGTCATTCCTTTTTCCTTTGCTGTTTTCATAGCACGGATGACATTTTCAGAATTTCCACTTGTGCTTATTCCTATCAAAACATCACCTTCATTTCCGAGGGCTTCAACTGTCCTGGCAAATGTATTTTCAAATCCTATATCGTTTCCACCTGCGGTAAGGTTTGAAGTATCAGTTGTAATTGCGATTGCTGGAAGTCCAGGGCGTTTTATTCTCGGATTTAATCTGATGACGAATTCAGTTGCTATATGTTGTGAATCAGCTGCGCTTCCACCATTCCCGCAAAGGAGTAATTTTTTGCCGTTTCGGAATGCATTTGAAATTATTTCAACTGTTTTTAAAATTTGTTCTGTACAATGTGAAAAAATTTTCTTCTTCACATCTGCGCTTTCAAGAAGTGATTGCTCTATGAATTTTATCTTGTCCATTTGCTTTTACTTTTTGTTTTGGTGAATTGCGTTCACAAATTCTGAAATTAAACTTTTTGCATTTTTCCCTGATATGTTCTCAAGTATATTTCCGGTGACGATGATATCTGCACCTGCTTTAACTTTTTCCAAAGCTGTTTCTGGATCTCTTATCCCGCCTCCAACAATTAAAGGAATTTTAACGAAAGATTTTATTTTTTGTATTATCTCAATTGGCACTGAATTATCCGCACCGCTTCCGGCTTCAAGGTAGATAAGTTTCATCCCAAAGTATTGCGCAGTTAGTGAATAAGCGATTGCAATGTCAGGCTTATCTCGTGGAATAGGTTTGCTCTGACTTACGAAGATAGCTGAGGTCATTTTTCCTGATTCAATCAGAAGATAAGCTGTTGAAATTGCTTCAATTTTATATTTGAAAATTATTGGGGAAGCTAATGTTTGTTGTCCAACTATATATTCAGTGTTTGTGCTTGTTAAAACAGACAAAAACAAAACAGCATCGGCGTATTTTGAAAGTTGATAAATACTTCCGGGGAAGATTATAACTGGTTTATTCGTATTTTTTTTGACGATTTTAACGCATTTATTAAAATTTTCAGAAAGGAGCAAGCTACTTCCAACAAAAAAGCCATCAACTCCGCAATCTGTGGCTATGCGAATAAATTTAGAAAGGTTTTGGTTTTGTTTATCGGGGTCAATTAAGATAAAATAGAGGGAACCTTTGCGATTGAGCTCATCAAGTATATAACTATAAACTTTCCCCAATGGCTCGCGCAAGGTTCCCCCAGAATTTAAATTTTTATTTTCCAAACCTCGCCTCTAATTTATTGTGTCAAGATTAGTTCTTTTACGATTTTCACGAAGTTTCTCAATGCCTCGTCAAGTTTTGAAATGTCCTTGCCACCGGCGGTTGCGATGTTTGGTCTTCCACCGCCTCCACCACCTGTAATTTTCGCAACTCTGCGAACTATCTCTCCAGCATCTAACTTCTTCTCTTTAACAAGGTCATCGGTTACAACGCACACAAAGTTGATCCTATTCTCCAAAACATTTACAAGTAAACCAACTCCACTTTCAATTTTACTTCTTAGAATATCTGCATATTGTTTCATCTCGTCCATATCTTTTGGAGCCAATTCCCAATTTGAAACATTTATAGCGATAACTTTAAATCCATTTATTCTTACCACATCTGATGATTTTAAAGTTTTTTCAATTTCATCGCTTGCAAGTTTCAGCTTCAATCTTGAAAGTTCTTTCTCAAGATTTTGTTTTTCCTCAACGATTGATTCAATTTTTTCATTAAGTCTTTCTATTTCCTCTTCTTTTTCTTTTAGATATTTTTCAAGTGCTTTCCCGGTGATTGCTTCAATTCTCCTTACTCCGCTTGCAATGCTACCTTCATAGATGATTTTGAAATATCCGGTTTCAATTGTCCTGTCAAGGTGTGTTCCGCCACAGAGCTCATAGCTAAAGTCTCCAATTTTTACAGTTCTAACGATATCTCCATATTTATCACCGAAGAAAGCAAGGGCTCCTTCTTCAAGTGCTTGCTTAAGCGGTTTATATTCTTTGATAAGTTCAATGTCTTCAAATATAACATCGTTTACAAGGTGTTCAATGATCTCAATTTCTTCTTTCCCAAGTTTTTTGGGATGTGTGAAGTCAAACCTCAATCTATCTGGAGCAACAAGTGAGCCTGCTTGCTGAACATGAGTGCCGAGGATTTTTCTTAACGCTGAATGTAAAAGATGAGTAGCGGAATGATTCTTCATTATAGATTTTCTTCTATCAACATCAATTTTTGCGATGAATTTGCCACCACTTTTGATGTAGGATTCAAGTTCTCTTGCAAGTTTGCTGTCTTTTTTGATCTTCGGAATAAAGTGAATTATAAGGTCATCCACTCGCTGTGTATCAATGATTTCAATTTCGCCCCCGGGGTAGATCAATTTGCCAGTGTCTCCCACTTGACCTCCAGATTCAGGATAAAATATAGTCTTTTTAGAGAATACCAGCTGGTCAATGTGCTCATCGTCGCTTGAGAGAAGGATAACTTTATTTGATTCATCATTGACTTCAAATTCATATTCTTTCAGGTCAGGATTGAACTCTGTTTTTATAACATCGCCTTTTCTGAGCAGTGCTTCAACTTTTTCAGCAATGCTTACCTTACCCTCTGTGAAAATTTTCTTCGTTGCTTCTCTTGATCTTTCTCTTTGCTCTTCCATTAATCTTTCAAATTCCTTAAGGTCAACAGAAAAGCCTCTTTCTTGTGCCATCAAGTTTGTGAGGTCAACAGGGAAACCATATGTATCATAAAGCTTAAAAACAACCTCACCGGGTAAAATTTTAAAGCCTTTCTTTTCAAGTTTTGAGATTTCATTTTCAAATATCTCAATTCCTCTATCAAGTGTTTGATTAAAGTTCTCTTCTTCGGATTTGATCACATCCTTTACATACTCCTTTTTGGGTTCAATTTCTGGGTATGCCTCACCCATTATCTCAACGACTTTGTCAACAAGTTTATAGATAAATGGCTCGTGCATATCAAGATTTCTTGCGTATCGTGAGGCTCGCCTCAAAATTCTGCGAAGGACATAGCCTCTCCCTTCGTTTGAGGGAACAGCTCCATCTGTGATTGCGAAGGTAAGCATCCTCACATGGTCTGCGATTACTCGCATTGCAATTTGATATTTATCACCAACGTATTCTTTGCCTGAAAGTTTTGAGATCTCCTCTATCAATGGTTGGAAGAGGTCTGTGTCGTAGTTTGAATTTTTACCCTGCAAGACCGCAACTATTCTTTCAAGTCCCATCCCTGTATCAACATGCTTTGCTGGAAGCGGTTCAAGTTCGCCTCTTTCGTTGCGATTGAACTGAATGAAAACAAGGTTCCATAATTCTCTAAACCTAAGGCAACCGTCAACATTTACTCCACACTTATGATTTTTATCGCACACACCTTCACCAAGGTCAATGTGAATTTCAGAACAAGGTCCACACGGACCCGTGTCCCCCATTTCCCAGAAGTTTGATTTTTCATCAAATCTCAGAATCCTATCGTGTGATATATCTGTAACTTTTTTCCATATCTCCTCTGCTTCATCATCATCTTTGAAGACTGTGGCATATAGTCTGTTCTTTGGGATTCCCCATTCTTTTGTCAAAAGTTCCCATGCCCATTCAATCGCCTCTTTTTTATAATAATCTCCAAATGACCAGTTTCCAAGCATTTCAAAAAATGTATGGTGATATGTATCCTTTCCAACTTCTTCAAGGTCGTTATGTTTTCCGCTGACACGAATGCATTTTTGATAGTTCACCGCTCTTTTATATGGTCTCGTTCCAGTTCCGAGAAATATATCTTTAAACTGGTTCATTCCAGCGTTTGTAAAAAGCAATGTTGGATCATCAAAGGGTATAACAGGTGAGCTTGGAACGAATGTATGTCCTCTTTCCTCAAAGAATTTAACAAAAAATGTTCTTATGTCTTTTGCTTTCATGTTCTATTGTGAAGAATTTGTTTTCTTTTTTAAAAATCTAATAAAAGGATGGATTTCTTGCAAATTCGGATGGATAAATTAAAGCTCTGCTAAAAATAGTGATTAAGCGAAAAGGGCGTTTTTCTGGTTTTAGAAAACAAATTTTAAAAGAATCATCGCCCCTATAATTAGCAATGTGCAAAAGATTATTATCGCAGGGTAACCTTTGAGTGATTGAATGGACTCATTTACTGAATTTACAGCCGATATGATATCCTGCTTTTGAGTTTTCAATTCCTTGGAGATTTCGGCTTTTAAAATGCCAAGATTTTCAGTAATGTCTTTTTTGAACGATTTACTTATGTTGAGGATTTCAGCAGTTAAAACGGTAACTTTTTCAAGGAGATTGCCCATGTTATTTTGCACTTCATACTGGGATGTTGCGACTTCATCAAAAACATTTTTTATCTCTTTGAGTTGAACATCAATTGATTTCAAATTTTCATCCAAGTTTGCAGGCGAGGTGAGCGTAAGAGAACTTGTGTTAATAGCGATGTCTTCGGAGATCTTCTTCAATAAGTTAAGATTATTTTGAACTTCTTGCGAAAAAACTTTCAAAAACTCAACATCTGGAATCTCAGGAACTATAAATTCCCTGCTAAATTCTTGTGATGTTTTGAGTTCCTCTATTTTATTTTTGATCTCGGAAAGTATCTGGGAGAAATCAATTTGTGGAAGAGCTGGTTCGCTTGATTGAACATTTTGATAGATGTTTTTGATCTCAACTATATCTTGGTTTATTGAGTGTAGAAGTTGAGAAATTTCATTTTTGAATTCGGTCAATCCGACGATATCAGTATTCCCATTTATCTCAAGCGAATTTATTTTTTCAAAAAATGATTCCTTCATTGACTCAATGATGGACAAAACTTTTGAATCAACATTATCAATTGTGGATTTGATTATTTCAGATATTTGTTTGTTAATTTCATTGCTGATGTTGGTGTAGAAGTTTTGGACCAATTGAAGGTTTGTTTCAATTGCAGAGAGTTTATTTTTAAATTCATTTAATTCGCCCATCATTGGTGACAGGAGGTATGGGATGAGGTCGGCATTATTTTCAAAAAATGTTCTAAGATCGTTTTTGGATAGAAATTCGTAAAAATCTTTGCGATATCTTTCAAACTCTGAGATCAGCGATGTATTTAACTCAGTAAATTGTTGATTTATTTCTGCGAGTTTTTGTGTGAAGAAGTTGTTGATTTCAAGAACTTTATAGCTAAGATTTGTAATTCGCGTGATGAACTCAGAGTTTAGAATTCTGAATTGTTCTTTAAGTGCTTCAAGCTCGGTTTTTAAGTTGAGTTTTTCCTCAAGGTAGTTAAATTTTGACTCCTTAAGTTGAAGAAGTTTAGCTTCAATTTCCCTTTCAAGAGCTTCAAGTCGGTCAGCAAGAAACCTCTGTAGCTGGTCATAAGTGACATAATTGTTAGTTGGGCGTAATTCCTCTAATGGCATTTTTTACCTCCGCTATGTTTTCTCTTACCTTATTATAATAAATTATTTAACAAATGTCAAGTCAGAGTGATTTCTCTGGGGCTTTGGTCAGGGTTGCAAAATTGCCTTTTTTTGGTTAAATTTTTGATGAAATTACAATGAATATTGAAAATCATGGCTGTTAAAGTTAACAACATATGTTTTGCCTATGAGCGAGAAATCGTTCTTAGAAATATAAGTTTTGAAGTTGAGGAGGGAGAGTTTGTAAGCTTAATCGGTCCTAATGGTTCGGGGAAAACGACACTTCTTAAAATTTTAATGCGTCTTCTCATTCCGAAGAAGGGGGAAGTTATGATTTTCAGTCGGAACATAAATTCATATTCATTGAACGAGTTGGCTAAGATAATTGGCTTTGTTCCGCAGGATAATTTCTTTCCTTTTCCGTATACTGTGCTGGAAGTTGTCTTGATGGGGAGAACTCCGCATCTTCGGGGAATTGGGTTTGAAAAAAAGGAAGATCTTAAAGTAGCGTTTGAAGTAATGGAGTTAACGAATATAAAGGATCTTGCGGATAAACCTGTGACTTCTTTATCTCTTGGGGAAAGGCAGATGGTTTTGATAGCACGGGCGCTTGCACAACAGCCAAAAGTTATCTTGCTTGATGAGCCAAATGCACATCTTGATATCTCGCATCAGATTGAGATATTCTCGCTTTTAAAAATACTTGTAAAAGAAAGAAATATAACAGTTATTTCTGTCTCTCACGATTTAAATCTTGTTTCTTTATACAGCGATAAGATCATACTTTTGTCAAGGGGAGAAATCTTTGCTGTTGGCAAACCCGATGTTGTATTAACTGAGCAAAACATTAAAAATGCTTATGGGACAGATGTTTTTATTGATGTGAATCCAATAACTGGAAAGCCAAGGGTTAACCTTATGCCCGACAAAATCGGGCAATTTGTTGATAAATTCAAAAACCAAAAAGGAGCAGAAACATGAATGTCTTTGAACTTATTCAAAAGCAGGGGCACGAGCAAGTTGTGTTTTGCTATGATGATTCAACTGGATTGAAAGCGATAATAGCAATTCATAACACAGTTCTTGGACCTGCGCTTGGTGGGGTTAGGATGTGGAAATATGAAAAAGAGGAAGATGCACTTTTTGATGTTCTCAGGCTTTCAAAGGCAATGACTTATAAAGCAGCGGTTGCTGGACTTAACCTTGGGGGCGGGAAAGCGGTTATAATTGGCGATCCGCAAACCCAAAGAAGCGAAGCACTTTTTAGAGCGTTTGGAAGATTTGTTCAAAGTTTGGGGGGAAGATATATAACTGCGGAAGATGTTGGAACAGATGAAAAAGTTATGGAATGGATTTATTCTGAAACAAAATATGTCACAGGTATCCCTGAATCACTTGGCGGGAGCGGAAACCCAGCCCCAGTTACAGCTTATGGAGTTTATGTTGGGATTAAAGCATGTGTTAAAGAAGTTTTCGGAAATGAATCACTTGCTGGTAAAAAAGTCGCAATTCAAGGGGCTGGACAAGTTGGAAGATTTTTATGTCAACATCTTGCAAAAGATGGCGCAAAAATTTATATAACCGACATCATACCCGAGAAAGTTAAACAATGCGTTGGTGAGTATAAAGCTGAGTTTGTTGAACCTGATAAAATCTACGATATTGATGCAGATATTTTTGCGCCGTGCGCTCTTGGCGGTATAATAAATGATGATACAATCCCACGATTCAAGTTTAAAATAATTGCAGGTGGCGCCAATAATCAGTTGCTTGATGAAGATAAGCATGATAGAATGCTTATGGAGAAAGGGATTCTTTATGCCCCAGATTATGTAATAAATGCTGGTGGTTTAATTAATGTCGGAAGAGAGGTTGAAGGCTATAATAAGGAGCATGCAATGAAAAAAGCAGAAGGAATTTATGATACTTTGATGAAAGTTTTTGAAGTATCAAAGAGGGAAAATATCCCAACGCATGTCGCCTCGGCAAGAATAGCTGAGGAAAGGATTATGAGCGCTTTGAAAATTAAGAAAATCTCGCTTGACACAACGAAAGCATCTCTTGAAAGAAGATATCACAGATAAAAAGATGCCCGCTCCGCTTTTTGGGGCGGGTTTTTTAAAATTATAAAAAGGATTTGCATATAGGAACAGAAATACCAAATAGCAAACCTGAAGAGGTGGCTTTTAAAAGAAGGTTAATTCGTGAAAGAGTTTTACAAATGTTGTATGCTTATGAACTTTCCGGGAATTCACCTGAATTTATACTTTCAGACCTTTTTTCTGAATTTCAATCGGACAGGGAAAATTACGAATTTGGTAAAGCGTTGTTTTTAAGTGTAATTGAGCATGTTGAGGAACTTGACAAGATGATCGCAAAAAAGATAAAAAATTGGGAAGTTGATCGGCTTGCTTTGATTGATAAAATTGTTCTGCGAATGGGAGCTTGTGAATTGAGGTATTTCCCTGAAATTCCACCGAAGGTGACAATAAATGAAGCGATTGAACTTGCTAAAAAGTTCAGCACTGAAAGAAGTGGGAAATTTGTGAACGGTGTTCTTGATGCGATTTATAATGAACTTAAAGAGACTGGACAACTTTATAAACACGGCAGGGGATTGATTGATAAAAGTTTGAGAAAAGAAGGGAATTGAATGTGGGGAATAGATTTAAAATTTTCATTTGGACATTGTTTGATTTTGCTAACACATCTTTTTCTGTTTTAATTTTAACAACGGCGTATTCAGTTTATTTTAGGGAAATTGTGACCGGTAACTCTGAGGTTGGGGATTTCCTCTGGGGAGTTGCTTTCAGTATCTCAATGTTCATAGTTGCTTTTATCTCACCATTTCTTGGAGCGATTGCGGATTATAGTTCAAATAAGAAATTTTTTCTTTTAATTTTTACATATCTTTGCGTTTTATCAACTGGATTGATGTTTTTCGTTGAGCATGGAGATGTGCTTTTGGGCATGATTTTACTTGTGCTTGCAAACATTGGGTTTGAGGGGGGGCTTGTTTTTTATGATGCTTTCCTTCCAGAGATAACAAGTGAAAGAAGTTACGGAAGGGTTTCGGGTTATGGTTTTGCGATGGGTTATGTTGGCTCGTTCATTTCTTTGCTTATCGCTTATCCATTTTTAAAGGGGGAATTTACACCTGAAAATATGATAAATGTTAGATTAAGTTTCGTTGTCGCATCTATGTTCTTTTTTTTGTTTTCGCTTCCTTTTTTCATTGTGATAAAAGAAAAAAAATTTAAATCGGTTGAAAAAGTTTCATATTTCAAAATCGGGATTGAACGGGTAAAGTCAACATTTCAAAATATAGCAAAATATAAAAACATTGGAAGATTTCTTATTTCTTATTTTGTTTATGCGGATGGGATAAACACAGTGATAATCTTTGCTTCAATTTTTGCAAGACATACCTTAAACTTTTCACTCGTGGAGATATTAACATTTTTTCTATCCGTTCAATCAACAGCAATACTTGGTTCTGTGATATTTGGTATAATTGCAGATAGCATTGGACAGAAGAAAACATTAAGCATAACTCTTTTAATGTGGGTTGCAACTGCTGTTGGGGCATATTTTTGCGATGATAAAGTAAGCTTTTACATTATTGGCTTTATTGCTGGCTCAGCCATGGGCTCTTCACAATCAACAAGTAGAAGCTTGATGTCAAAGATAATTCCACCTGAAAAGAAGACGGAATTTTTCGGATTTTATTCCTTCTTCGGAAAATCCTCAGCAATACTTGGTCCACTTGTCTTTGGGCTCGTTTCATCAGTTACGGGAAGTCAAAGGATAGCGGTTATATCTGTTGCTCTCTTCTTTATCGCAGGTTTAATCTTTTTGCAAAGGGTAAAGGAGGAAAAATTCAGTGGGTGATTTTATTCGGTTATTTCCCCAATTGTAAATGGATTTTCGTTAATTGATTTTAATTCGTTGATAATTTTATCGGCATCGTTTTTGTCCACTATTAGAACTAACCCAACCCCGAGGTTAAAGGTTCGCCTCATATCTTCCTCCGGGACATTGCCAAGTTTCTGGATGAGTTTAAAAATAGGCGGTCTTTCCCATGATTTCCAGTCAATTTTTATCTTCAGTTTTTCTGGGATAACTCTTTTTGTATTGCCGATAATTCCACCGCCTGTTATGTGTGCCATTGCATGTATTTCAAACTTGTCAAGTAGTTGTGAAACTGGTTTAAGATATGAGCGATGGATCTTGAGGAGTTCTTCGCCAAGGGTTGTGTTCAATTCGGGAATGAATTCATCTATTCTAAATTGTTTGAGTAATACAGCTCTTGCAAGCGAATATCCATTTGTATGAAGTCCTGTGGATGGAAGTGCTATGAGAATATCTCCTTTTCTGACTTTGTCGCCTTTTATGATTTTTTCTTTTTCAACAATTCCGATAATTGTTCCAGCGAGGTCGTATTCACCGTCTTGATAAAAATTTGGCATTTCAGCGGTTTCTCCGCCAACCAAGGCACAGTTATTTTCTTCGCATGCTTTTGCAAGCCCGAAAATGACTTGTTCGGCAACATCAATTTGCAACTTACCAGTAGCAAAGTAATCAAGGAAAAAAAGCGGTTTTGCACCGCAGACAAGAATATCATTTACACAGTGATTGACAAGATCTTGTCCTACTGTGTCATGCTTATTTGTAAGAAACGCAATTTTAAGCTTTGTCCCTACTCCGTCGGTGCTTGAGACAAGAACTGGATGTTTAAATTCGTCAAATTTCGCATCGTAAAAAGCCCCGAATAAGCCAATATCTGTGAGGACTCGCTCGTTGAATGTTTTTCTTATAGTTGGCTTTATTTTTTCAATGAGTAATTCAGCTTTTTCAATATCAACCCCTGCATCTTTATAAGTTTTCATAACCTTGGTATAAAATTTAATTAAAAACAAAAAACCCGACCGTAAAGAGGTCGGGCTTTTTTGAGATTACAATCCGAATCTCTCGTAGTTAATTCTAATATATTGTTGCCATTTCTCTGGCACCTCTGCTTCTGGGAATATCGCTTCAACTGGACACTCTGGCTGACAAGCACCGCAATCAATGCACTCTTGAGGGTGAATATAAAGCTGCATCTTTTTCTCTCTCATCTCTTTCAGATGTTCTTCATTCGTAACATCATAACCTTCGGGACCATAGATGCAATTAACTGGGCAAACTTGAACGCAGGCGGTGTCGCAAACCCCAACGCAGGGTTCTGCAATGATATACGCCATTGAGGTTCTCCTGATTTTGTTTTTGAATTATGCGATTAAAATTTAAGAATAAGAAATTTCATAAAAATTGACTTTTGTCAAATCGTTTCATTGTGATTTTATCTCCGTCCAAAATCTATCAAGGATTCTTGTAACGGGTCCGAGGTCTTTCATCAATTCAAAATTTTTAAGCATTTCTTCGTCCGGATATCTTTGTTTTGTCAGATATTTGGGGTTTATAAACTTTTTAGCTGAATCATTTACAGTTGCGTAACCAGAAAATTCGCTTACTCTTGCGCTTATCTCTGGCTTAAGGAGAAAATTAATGAAAAGATGAGCATTTTCAATATTTTCAGCTGATTTCGGGATTGCAAGGTTATCAATCCAGAGAGTTCCTCCTTCTTCAGGTAGAACATAAACAATGTTTGAATCGTATTCCGAAATTTTCACAAGTTGACCGCTCCACCCGTGCGCAATCCATACATCTCCCGATAAAATTGCCTGGTCAAAACCAGAACTGTTATATTGTTTAACAAGTTTTTTCTGAGCCATTAGAAGTTCTTTTGCCTTTAAAAGAATTGATGTGTCTGTTTCATTTATTGAATACCCGAGAAGTTTTAAAGCTACAGCAAAACATTCCCTCATATCGTCAAGCATTAAAATTTTCCCTTTATATTTCTCATCAAAAAGAATTTTCCATGTTTCGGGTAGTTTGCCAAGCTTATCTTTTCGGTATGCTAATCCAGTTGTTCCCCAGAAGAATGGGATTGAAAATCTGTTTTCGGGGTCATATTCAAGATTTAAAAACCTTGAATTTACATTTTTTAGATTTGGAATTTTGCTTTTGTCAATCTCCCGAAGAAGGTTTTGATGAATAAGTATTTGAACCATGTAATCTGATGGGACGACGACATCATATCTGCTAACCCCTGTTTGTAACTTTTCAAGCAAAGCTTCGTTGGAATCGTAGGTATCAAGATTAACCTTCACTCCTGTTTCCCTTTCAAATTCTTCAATGACATCTTGCGGTAGATAATCTGACCAGATATAGACATTAACTTTATTTTTGTTTCCAGAGCATGAGATAAAAATGAGACCAGTGATTAAAATGAAAATTGAAAATAAAATTTCTTTTCTCATTTTGACAACATCAACCTTTGTGATAAAATTATTGCCACTGTCGTAGTTATGAGCATTAGCGTTGAGATAGCGTTTATCTCCGGGGTTACGCTTGTTCTTAACATTGAATAGATTTGCAAAGGGAGCGTTGTTGATGCAACACCTGCGACAAAAGATGTTATAAGATAATCGTCAATTGAAAGCGTAAATACGATAAGGGCAGAAGAAATTATCGCTGGGAAAAGAAGAGGAAGTGTAATCCTTCTGAAAACTTCAAATTCATTCGCTCCAAGATCAAGTGCTGATTCCTCAATTTCCTTTTCAATGTTTTGTATCCTTGCGAGAACTATTAGGATGACATAAGATATGCTGAAAACGATGTGCGCTATTATAACTGTTGTAAACCCAAGGGTTATTTTAACAAACCCGAAAAAACTAAGCAGTGCCCCAGCGAGGACAATCTCTGGAATTATAATTGGAAGATAGATTAAAACTTTGAAACTTTCCTTAAATTTGAAATCAACCTTTCTCAATCCTATGGCTCCGATGGTTCCAAGCGTGGTTGAGGCAAGTGTTGAGATAAGTGCGATAATAAGGCTATTTTTTAATGAATTCAACAAAATCTTGTTATTTAAAAGTTTGATATACCATTGAAGTGTGAAACCTTCCCAAATAGTTGTCCATCGTGATGCGTTGAATGATAAGATGATCAAAACAAAAATTGGCATATAAAGGAAGGCATAAACGCTAAAGATATAGATTTTGAAAATTAAATCACCAGCCTTTTTCATTTTCACTTTTCAGTTTGCTTTACGGTCTCATCAATCCAGTTTAAATACGAGTCAGAGCCTTCAATTATTGGAATTGCTATGATTTCAGGAACTGTATATTTGTGTAATTCTTTTACACGCTTTACAAGTTCGGGGAAAACATCTTTTCTGGTTTTAATTATGATAAGTGATTCAAAATCATCTTCAATGTTGTTTTGCCAGAAATAAATTGAGTTAACTTTTTCAATTACATTACAACATGCAGCAAGTTTTTCTTCCACGAGCGTTTTTGAAATCTTTCTTGCCTCAATTACATTTGGAGTTGTTATTAAAACAACGATGTAATCAGTCATGGCTTTAGTTTTGGTATTTTTTTAAAAAAGATATAAACTTATGGTGACAAGTTCAAGTTATCTTTGAGTTTTTCAGTTTAATGATTTTTCGCATAATGTAGTTGTTTTTTAAACGGGCTCTGTTTAAATTTGAATGAGTTTAAAAATTAAAATCAAAATCAGGAGGTATAAAATGGCAGTAAGAGTTGGAATCAACGGATTTGGAAGAATTGGACGACTTGTTTTCAGAGCTGCTGTTCAAAATAATGTTGATGATCTTGAATTTGTAGCTATAAACGATATCACTGACACAAAAACGCTTGCGCACCTTTTAAAATATGATTCAATTCATCGTCGTTTCCCTGGGACTGTTGAGTATACGGATAATGAGTTAATTGTTAACGGTAAAAAGATTAAAGTTCTTGCTATTAAAGATCCAGCTCAATTGCCGTGGAAAGATTTGGGTGTTGATATTGTGATTGAATCAACAGGGCTTTTTACAAAAAAATCCGATGCGGAAAAACATATTCAGGCAGGTGCGAAGAAAGTTATAATCACAGCACCTGCAGATGGGGTTGAAAAAACGATAGTTCTTGGGGTGAATGATAACATATTGACTCCAGATGATGTGATTGTTTCAAATGCCTCCTGCACAACAAACTGCCTTGCCCCGATGGTTAAGGTTTTGCATGACAATTTCAAGGTTAGGAAAGGTTTGATGACAACTGTTCACGCTTACACAAATGACCAGCGTGTCCTTGATTTGCCACATAAAGATTTGAGAAGGGCAAGAGCAGCTGGGATGTCAATAATCCCAACAACAACAGGTGCAGCAAAGGCGGTTGGTAAAGTCATACCTGAATTAAACGGGAAACTTCATGGCTTTGCACTTCGTGTTCCCGTGCCAGATGGATCTGTGACTGATTTCGTTGCTGAACTTGACAAAGAGGTGACCGTTGATGAAGTTAATAAGGCATTTAAAGAAGCAAGCGAAACTTATCTGAAGGGAATACTTGAATATACCGAAGATGAAATTGTATCAAGCGATATAATTGGGAACCCGCATTCGTGCATCTTTGATGCAAAGTCAACTATGGTTATGGGTGGAAATCTTGTTAAAGTTGTTGGATGGTATGATAACGAGTGGGGTTACTCATGCAGGGTTGTTGATCTCACAAGGAAGATTGCAAGGATGATGGGTGATTGACAGTTGTTAAGTCATCCCTCCCTCAATGGGTTTTGGGGGAGGGTTTATTTTTAAATAATTCAGGGGGTTTTATGTTATTTATTATCTTTGTCATGTTTGTGAATTTCGTTTTTGCTCAAAATGCTAATGAAATTTTTAATAAAGCAGTTGTGGCAATTGAAGAAAATGATAAAAAAATTGAATCACTGTCTGGCGAGTTCAAACTTAAGGTTGTGCTGAATTATGATATGACTGTGAAGAAGGGAAATTATGAGTTTTTATATGATGTGAAGTTTGATAGGGGAGAAATAAAAGAGAGAAGGCTTATTTCAAACCCAGAGAAGGTTGATTCGCAAAGTTTGGCTATAGCAAAGCGGATTGAGAAAATTAGAGAAGGAGAAAATTTAAAAATTAAAAATCTTGTTTTTCCATTTCTTCGGCTGTCGGAAAATTCAACCGATAAAAAAATAGATTTCAAACTCAAGGGAATTGAAAAATACAACGGCAAAGATTGCTATGTGCTCGGGGTTGACTTCAAAGTCAAAAATGATAGCATAGGTTCAGAGGGGAATGGAATAATTTTGATTGAAAGGGAAAATAATTTCCCCGTTAGATGTGAATATGATATAATTTATCAATCAAAGAGGGTCGGAAAAAATCAAAGCAAACAATTTCTTGATATTGCAGGTTATGGGGGAGTTTATCTTCCAGTGAGAAATGAGATTCAAGTTTTCCCTAAAGTTTTGTTTGTTAAGTTAGGGACGGCGAAAGTAATTTATGAAACAGGTAGATTCACATTTAAAAATAAAATTGGCGAAGCACCATGAAAAAGGTAACAATTGATGATTTGCACCTTAAAGGTAAAAGAGTTCTCGTCAGAGTTGATTTTAATGTCCCAATTGAGTCTGGAAAGGTTTCTGATGACACAAGGATAAGGGAATCGCTCCCAACGATAAAGAAAATTATTTCGGAAGGTGGTAAAGCAATTTTAATAAGCCATCTTGGAAGACCGAAGGGTGGATTTGATCCGAAATATAGTTTGAAACCCGTTGCTGAACATCTTTCAAAATTGCTTAACATGCCTGTGAAGTTCGCACCTGATTGTGTTGGGGAGGAGGTTAAAAAGATGGTTGCTGAATTGAAAGAGGGAGAGGTTCTTTTACTTGAAAATGTTAGATTTCATCCAGAGGAGGAGAAAAATGATGAAAATTTTGCAAGGGAACTTGCTTCAATTGCCGATGTTTATATAAACGATGCCTTTGGAAGCGCCCACCGTGCACATGCTTCAACTGAAGGCGTTGCAAGATTCGTCAAAGAGACAGCAATTGGATATCTTATGCAAAAAGAGGTTGAATATCTCTCAAAGGCGCTTCTAAACCCAGAGAAGCCTTATGTTGCAATTCTTGGTGGAGCAAAGGTTTCAGATAAAATTCAAGTGATTAAAAATTTAATGGAAAAAGTTGATGCGTTTTTAATTGGAGGTGGAATGGCGAATACATTTTTGAAAGCAAAAGGATATGAAGTTGGAAAATCACTCGTTGAGGAGGATAAAATTGATTTTGCGAAGGAAATTTTAAATGAAGCAGAAAAAAGAAATGTAAAGTTCGTTTTGCCCGTTGATTGTGTCATTGCTGACAAATTTGCGAATGATGCTAATTTTGAAGTTGTTTCAGTTGATAAAGTTAGACCAGATTGGATGATACTTGACATTGGAACTGAAACGATCAAAATGTTTTGTGAAGTTCTAAAAGATGCTAAAATGGTTGTGTGGAATGGTCCATTAGGGGTTTTTGAATTTGAGAATTTTGCTAAGGGGACATTTGAGATAGCAAAGTTTCTTGCAGAGATAACACAGAAAGGGGCGGTGACAATAGTTGGAGGTGGAGATTCGGCTTCAGCGGTTGCAAAAGCTGGGCTTTCTGATAAAGTTTCACATGTTTCAACTGGTGGCGGTGCATCGCTTGAGTTTCTTGAAGGTAAAATTCTACCTGGGATATCTGCTATTCAAGATAAATAAGCATTGCGATTTGCTAATCAATTTTTCGGCGGGTGTTTGTTTTTAATTTTGCAAAAGGCATCGTATATTTTAAGAAAACATAAAAGCAAATCTTTAATTAAATGAGCTATAGGTATTATAGACCAAGCTTTTTCCGTGGCTTTAAATTTTTCCCATCGGCGATAAAGTATTTTATTGTTGTAAATGTTCTTGTTTATATTTTGCTTGTGTTCTTTGGATTGAACTTCAGAATCTCGGGAGTTCCACTTTACTTGTATGTTTATAGATATTTTGCTCTGAATCCAGTTGGGGAAGGTTTCCAAATATGGCAGTTGATAACTTACATGTTTATCCACGATCCGAAGGGAATTTTTCATATTCTTTTCAACATGTTGATGCTTTGGATGTTTGGAACTGAGATAGAAAACCTTTGGGGGACGAGAAGATTTTTAGTTTATTACTTTACATCTGGAATTGGTGCTGGGATAACACATTTAATTTTCGCACCGCTTTTTGGTCAAATTGGTCCTGTGGTTGGGGCATCGGGCGCAATTTATGGTGTTATGATTGCCTTTGCGTTGATGTTCCCTGATAGATATATCTTTCTCTATTTTTTGATACCAATTCCAGCAAGAATTTTTGTTGCGATCCTGGTTTTCTTTGATTTGATTATGGGTGTGTTTGGAAGTGATGGGGTTGCACATTTTGCCCATCTTGGTGGCGCAATCGTTGGCTTTATTTATATAAAACTGATGTATGCTGGATTTGATCTGTCTCAATTTGTTTTTAGGATAAAATTTCCAGGAGTTAAGAAGAAAACAGGGAAAAAATATCTTCTCGTTGATGATGAGATTATAACACAGGAACAGATAGATGCTATCCTTGATAAAATTAGTCAGCATGGCTACGATAGTTTGACGGAGCGTGAGAAAAAGATTCTTTATGAGGCGAGCAAAAAACTACGCTGAAAAACAAAGTAAAAAACTTTTTTATGATAAATAGACGAAAGAGCAGAAAAATTTATGTTGGTAGCGTTCCTATTGGTGGGGATGCGCCAATTTCGGTTCAATCTATGACCAAAACAAAAACCGAAGATGTAAAAGCAACCCTGAAACAGATTTATCAACTTGCTGAAGCTGGATGTGATATTGTTCGTGTTGCTGTTCCAAACAAGGAAGCAGCTGAAGCGCTTCCTGAAATTGTTAAAGCCTCCCCAATCCCAGTCGTTGCTGACATTCACTTTAATCATATTTTCGCTTTGAAGGCAATTGAAGCAGGTGTTGCAAAGGTAAGGATAAATCCAGGGAATATCGGTTCAAAAGAAAGGATAAAACAGGTTCTAAAATCCGCCAAGGAAAGGGGTATTCCAATAAGGATTGGCGTTAATTCTGGCTCACTTGAGAAAGATTTACTTGAGAAATATGGATATCCAACTGCTGAAGCACTTTTTGAAAGTGCGATGCGCCATGTTGAAATATGTGAAGAGTTTGGATTTTCTGACATTGTTATATCAGTGAAATCAACAGATGTG
Organism: Candidatus Kryptobacter tengchongensis; assembly: GCA_001485605.1. Classification (GTDB taxonomy): domain Bacteria; phylum Bacteroidota; class Ignavibacteria; order Kryptoniales; family Kryptoniaceae; genus Kryptonium; species Kryptonium tengchongense. The sequence goes on along the minus strand of FAON01000007.1, from coordinate 149,490 downwards.
CAATTGATGATAGAAGCATACAGGCTAATCGCAAGCCGAACTGATTATCCACTTCACTTAGGGGTGACTGAAGCTGGACCGTTTTTTAGTGGAACTATAAAATCGGCCGTTGGGATTGGGACACTGCTTGCTGAGGGAATAGGGGATACGATAAGAGTTTCCCTTACGGATGATCCAGTTAAGGAAGTTGAAGTTGGAAGGGAAATTTTGCGCTCGCTTGGGCTTGCTTCCAGAAATGTTGAAATAATTGCTTGTCCAACATGCGGTCGGCTTGAGGTTGACCTTTTTAAAATTGTAAATGAACTTCAGGATAAATTGAGAAATGTTAAAAAACCAGTTAAGGTTGCCGTTCTTGGATGCGTTGTTAATGGACCAGGTGAAGCAAGCGAAGCTGATATTGGCGTTGCATGTGGCAAAGGTGTTGGGATTTTGTATAGAAATGGCGAAGTTGTGAGAAGAGTGAAAGAAGAAGAAATTGTTCAAGCGGTGATAGAAGAAGTTGAAAAATTTAATTCCAATGGCAGATAATTTGGAAATTTCGCTTTATGTTGTTTAAATTAAAACCTGTTTAAGGAGTTCTGACATCGGTGTTTTCAGATGACGGTTGTTTAGTCAAACTTTTATTCAAAAATAAATTGAGCAAGATAAGATGCAAGAAAATAAATTCCCATTTCCAGGGATACCGACAACATCTGACGGAGCAGGTGCGGTTGTTTGGGTTGAAACTCATATAAGTCAAGGTGCGTGCGCTTATCCAATAACTTCATCAACCACAATGGGTCAGGGCTTTCAAGCTGAGGTTGCTAATGGAAAAAGAAATCTTTGGGGTGAAAAACTTTTCTTTTTTGAGCCTGAATCAGAACATAGCTCTGCTTCTGTATGTGAAGGATTTGCATCGGCGGGTGGAAGAATAACGAATTTCACATCAGGGCAGGGTCTAATTTTAATGAAAGAAGTTCTTTATACCATTGCTGGAAAAAGATTGCCAGTTGTTTTTCACATTGGCGCAAGAGCTTTGACATCGCATTCTTTAAATGTTCATGCAGGACATGATGATGTTATGGGAGTTGCAGATTGTGGCTGGGGAATAATTTTTGCAAGAAATGTTCAAGAAGTTGCTGATTTAACTTTAATAGCACATCGGGCAGCTGAAAATTCAGAGACGCCATTTTTAATGGTTCAAGATGGCTTTCTTACAACACATACGATAGAGAATGTCCTTTTGCCCGAACCAGAATTGATGAAACAATTTATTGATGACCCGAACAAGCGATTGAAAAATCTTATGAATCCGTATTTCCCGCTTATGTCAGGCGTCGTTCAGAATCAAGATAGTTATATGAAAGGTAAAATCGCACAAAGATATTACTACGATAAAGTTCCTGGGGCAATAAAAGAAGCAATGGAAACATATTACAAATTGACTGGGAGAAAGTATGATTTTATAGATGCCTACAAGGTTGAAGATGCCGAATATGTTGTCGTTGGAATGGGGTCCTTTATGGAAACAGCAATGGCTACAGTTGATTATTTAAGAGAAGTTGAGGGTTTAAAAGTTGGAGCTTTAACTGTTACGGTTTTTGCACCTTTTCCAGGTAAGCAAATAGTTGAAGCATTAAAACATGTAAAGGCATTTGCTGTGCTTGAGAGGATGGATAATCCGCTTGCTCAATCAAATCCGTTAACTATGTCTATTAAAGCATCCTTTGCCGATGCTTTCATTGGTTCAAGAGGTTATCCGAAAATAGATAGGATACCAAGAATCTTTTCTGGTGCTGGTGGACTTGGAAGCAGAGACGTTAGACCGGGAGATTTCATTGCAATTTTCAAGAATATGATGAGAAACGACGGCAAAGAAAAGGAATTTTTCGTTGTTGGTATAAAACATGAACTTGCTCTTGAAAGAGAGTATGACCCGGATGTCAGACCGAAAGGGGCTTTTTCAATGCGCGGACATTCCGTTGGAGGTTATGGCTCGGTCACGACAAACAAAATTATTGCAACTTTGCTTGAGGATATATTTAAACTTCAGGTTCAAGCGTACCCAAAGTATGGCTCTGAGAAAAAAGGATTGCCAACAACATACTATTTGACAGCATCAAGAGAAAAAATTAGAACGCATTGCGAACTTACTCATGTTGAATTTGTCCCTATGAACGATGTTAATGCCTTTAATCTCGGTAATCCTCTCGCTGGTCTAAGGGAAAATGGAATGATTTTCATCCAAAGCGACAAAGTAGATCCAAAAGATGTATGGAGTGAAATTCCATCTTACGCAAAGAAAATTATAAAGGACAAAAAGATAAAAGTTTACTATCTTGACACAGTTAAAATAGCTCGTGAGGTTGCGCCAACCCCAGATCTTGAACAACGAATGCAGGGAATTGTTTTGCTTGGGATCTTTTTGAAGGTTACACCATTTAGAGAAGAATACGGGCTAAGCGAGGAAGATTTGTTTAAAGGTGTTGAAAAATCAATCCGAAAATATTTTGGTAAGCGTGGTGAAAAAGTCGTTCAAGCAAACCTTGAAGCTGTGAAGCGCGGGTATTATGAAGTTATGGAGGTTCCCAGAGAATTAATTGAGGTAACGGAAGTAAAAGCAGAATTTGAAATTTAAACAAAATGAGGAAAGAAAAAATGGAAGATAGAGAAAAACAAGTTGAAAATATTTCAACTAATGGCGGACAACCATTGGAAGATATTTATAAAGATATCATTGATGTTGAATACTTCAACGAGGTAGTTGTTGGGGCTTATAACCGTGGAATAGCCGAGGAGGAATTGCCTGCTGATATTTATACCGCAAGAAGCATCATACCTGCTGGAACTGGAGCTTTGAGAGATTTTAGTTATATTGCTCCTGAGATTCCACTTTTTAATCCTGATAATTGCGTTGGCTGTATGGAATGCGTGACGGAATGCCCTGACACCGCAATTCTTGGTAAAGTTGTGCCTGAATCAAAGCTTGAAGAAGAACTTAACAAAATTCAGGACCCTGTTAAGAGAGAACACATTCGCAGACAGTTTGCCAAGACAACAAAATATTACGAGGTCCCGAAGAAAAAGGGAATTGAACCAGGTTTATTTATGATAGCAGTTGATCCAACTAAATGTAAAGGTTGTGCTGAATGTGTTTCTGCATGTGGGGATCACAACGCTTTGCAGATGATTAAAAAGACAGGGGAAAATTTGAAAAGGTATAGAGAAGTTTTTGAGTTTTATACTAAGCTTCCCGAGACGCCAAAGGAATATATCCAGGAAAAGGTTCTTGCAGACATGATGCTTGCTGGAAAGTCATTGCTTTATGTTGGTGGGGCTGGTTCATGTATGGGTTGCGGTGAAGCAACAGCGATAAGAATGATGCTTGCAGCAACAGGTTTTGTATACGGACCTGAAAATATCGGTATTGTCGCAGCAACCGGATGTAATACTGTTTATTCCTCAACATATCCATATAATCCATTTAGGGTGCCATGGATAAATTCTCTTTTTGAAAATGCCCCAGCTGTTGCGATTGGAATTAGAGCAAGATGGGACCAGATGGGATGGCAACATAAAAGGTTGTGGGTTATAGGTGGGGATGGGGCAATGTATGATATAGGATTTCAATCTCTTTCAAGAATGCTTGCTTCGGGAATGGATATAAAGGTTCTTGTGCTTGACACGCAAGTTTATTCAAATACGGGCGGTCAGTCTTCAACATCAAGTTATCTGGGTCAAGATACCAAACTTTCAGCTTACGGGAAAGAAATCAAAGGTAAATCAGAAAGAAGAAAAGAACTCGCACAAATTGTGATGATGCATCCTGATGTATTCGTTGCTCAGACAACGCCCGCGCACATTAATCATTTCTATCGCTCAATTCTATCAGCTAATGAATTTCAAGGTCCTGCTGTTGTCATAGTTTATACGACATGTCAACCTGAGCACGGTGTTGGTGACGATATGGCAATGCAGCAAGCTAAGCTTGCTGTTGAATCAAGAGCATTTCCTCTTTTGATTTATGACCCAAGAAAGGGTGAAACAATAAAAGAAAGGCTGAGTTTACAGGGGAACCCAGCGCTTAAGGACGATTGGTATGTTCATCCGAAGACAGGCGAAGTTATAGATTTTATTTACTTTGCAAGAACAGAGGGAAGGTTTGCAAAGCATTTTGATAAAGATGGAAATCCAGATGAGATGCTCTTACAAGCTCAAGAAGACCGACTGAAAAATTGGCGTTTGCTCCAAGAACTTGCGGGGTTAAGATGAATTTGTTTTTTATGTCGTTATGATTTGATTTTTGTGATAAATTGAGTTAATTTTTAGTAAAGTTTGTTTTCATTAATTTGGATTGAGCAAGATGAGCAGGGTGGAAAATAATCCCGCAAAGTTCATATTTTTGCTTACATTCGTGTTGATATCCATGTTTCTTATAGTGGCGATTGATAATAAAATAGTAAGATTGGCCTTTGCATTTGCGTTGTTAATCTCTTTAAGTCTGATTGTAAATACTATGATTTTGAGCAAAAGGAAAAAAATGGGCAACAAAATATCGTCTTACGAAGATAAACAATTTGAAGCACCTGATGAAGGTTTTGTAATAAGAAAACCAGAACAAGGTTTGTCAACCTCATTTGAGAAATTAAACCCAAGGGAGGAATTTAAAGAGCTTCTTAAAAAAATTCTTCTGCTCATCAAAAAAAATATCGTTGCTGATTCCGTCGCCTTTTACTGGGCTAACGAGGATAAAAAACAAATGGTTTTTGAAGAGGGTATAACTGATCTTGGTTTTAATTTCGTTCGCAGATATAACTGGGATGACGACGCTTTAAGTATGGTTGCTAAAACTGGCAGACCAAAACTTATTGGCGATATTAATTCTTCTGCAAGCGAAGATGTTATAAAGTATCAAAGTCCCAAAGCTGGGAGCAAATCTTTACTTGTTCATCCAGTTTCGTATAAGAATAGAACCGTTGGCGTTATCCTGCTTGATTCTCGTCAAACACAAACATTTAGCGATGATGATGTTAAAAATGTTGGTCTTTTTTGTGAACTAATTGCAAATCTAATTGAGAACTACAACGGTAAATTTGACCTTTACTACAAAGCGAGAATACTTGAAGTTGTAGTTGATTTTGAACATTTTAAAATTGAGGAATTGTTTCGGAGGATTCAAAACTTTGCAATTAAAACGCTTGATTGTTCCGCTGTTGCTGTTGTTTTATTTGAAGATGGGAAGTGGATGGTTGCTTTTGGATATTCAAAACTTGGGAAATATATTGATGCTGGGACGGAAATTAAACTTGAAGGAACACTTACAGGTGAGGTTATAACGAGCGGAGTTCCAAGAATAATCCCGTCAACGAGAACGCATGGGAAAGTTTTTAGATTCACTGATAGCGAAAAAATCAATCTTGAATCTTCAATAGCTGTTGTCCCGATAAGGTATGGTAGAAAATGTTACGGTGCTATAGTTTTTGAACACCCTAAAAATAACTTCTTCTCATCCTATAGTGATATAAAAAAACTTGAAAATCTTGCTAACATTGTTGGCATATTGCTTGAGAATGATAGCTTAAATGAACTTGTGGAGAATTACTTCGTTTATGATGAGGGGACATTTTTGATGAAAAAGAATTACTTTTATTCACGGCTTGATGAGGAAATTGATAGAAAAACAAAACATGGTGGAGAACTTTCACTTATCTTGATAAAAGTTGATAACATTGATTATATTAAATCAACTTATGGTGAAAGTTCAGCTGAAATCGTTCAACCTTATATTGCAAGTATTATACGGGAACATTTGAACAAATACGACCTTGCAGGGAAACTTGAGGATAATCTCATTGGCGTGGCGCTTGTTGAGTCTGGACCAAATGAAGCTTACATATGGGCGGAGAAGTTAAGAAAAGTTATATCAAATCAGGAAATAAAGTTTAAAGACAGGAGTTTTAGTGTAACTATAACCGCAGGAGTTTCAGCGTGGGATAGAGAAAAAAACGCTGATGAATTTGTTGAAAAAGTTAAAAAAAGTTTTTTAAAAATAGTTCAATCAAGTGAAAATGTTGTAAAAGTTTTTTAAAAACAAAAAATCATTGGTATAAATATGGCAAAAAAGGTGGCTTCATTCGCCGATAAGGTGGCAAAAGATGCAAAAAAGGTTATTGAAACCTGTCCACGCTGTGGTGCCCCTATTCAGGTGGCACAGCTTGTCGTCTCAAGGAAAAGCGAAGAAACAGGGGTATGGCGTTACAATAGGAAATCAGTAAAAATTTGCAAGTGCAACGAGAAAGAAATATATGCGATGTAAATAACAGGAACATTTTTTTTAGAATATAAGTTATTCTATCTTTGAACAATAAAGATCAGGTGGATGAATGATATTAGGGAAGGTAGTAGGAACTGTATGGGCAACGAGAAAAGATGAAAGTTTGACAGGCTTAAAGCTACAAATTGTAAAGCATGTTGACCTTAATTACAATGTCAAGGAGAATTTTCTGATAGCGGTTGACAGTGTTGGTGCTGGAGTTGGTGAAATCGTCCTTGTTGCTACAGGAAGTTCCGCAAGACTTACTTCTGTTACAAAGAATAAACCAGTTGACGCTGTGATAATGGCAATAGTTGATAAGCTTGATGTTGTTTCGGATTGAGAACTAAATAATTTGGGTTAAGTGTTTATAGCAAAGGTTATAGGGACTGTATGGGCAACTGTTAAAGATAGGAATTTGCAAGGGTATAAGTTGCAGATAATTCAGCCATTAAATTCAAGAGGTGAAAAGGTTGGATCTCCAATTATGGCTGTTGATACGATTGGAGCAGGACCTGGAGAGACTGTAATGTATATAACCGCCCGTGAGGCGGTGATACCTATGGGAGTGAAAGAAGCACCTGTTGATGCTTCAATTGTCGGTATAATTGAGAAAATTGACTTGTATCAATAAAAACAAAATTTAAAAATGAATCAAGGGTATGGTGAGAATCACCAAAACAATTACAAATCGGGAGAGCATTTCAATTGACAAATACCTTCAGGAAATTGGGAAATATGAACTTCTCACGCCAGAAGAGGAAATTGAACTTGCTCGTAGAGCAAAACAAGGTGATGAGAAAGCGCTTGAAAGATTAATTCAAGCAAATCTTCGTTTCGTTGTGAGCGTTGCTAAGCAATATCAAAATCAAGGTCTCCCGCTTGGAGATCTCATAAATGAAGGTAACCTTGGCTTGATAAAAGCAGCGAAAAGATTTGATGAGACAAGAGGCTTTAAATTCATATCTTATGCTGTCTGGTGGATAAGACAATCAATTTTGCAGGCACTTGCTGAGCAATCAAGAATAGTTCGCTTACCTTTGAATAGAGTTGGAGCTTTGAATAAAATTGGAAAGAAGTTAAGTCAGCTTGAACAAGAATTTGAGCGTGAGCCCAGTGCTAATGAACTTGCAGAAGAACTTGATATGAGCGTTTATGAGGTCGCTGATACCTTGAAGATTTCAGGAAAGCACATTTCAATGGATGCTCCATTTGTTCAAGGCGAGGATAATAAGCTTCTTGATATAATGCCGAATGAGAATGACCCAATGCCTGATCATGGACTTATGTATGAGTCCTTGAAGAAAGATATTGAAGAAGCACTCAACACGCTTGACCCCCGTGAAAGAGAAGTTGTGAAACTTTACTTTGGAATTGGATATGATCATCCTCTCACACTTGAGGAAATCGGTGAAAAGTTCAAATTGACCCGTGAAAGGGTAAGGCAAATTAAAGAAAAAGCCATCCGAAAACTCAGACATCACACCAGAAGCAAAGCCCTCAGATCTTATCTTGGTTAATTCACTAATCCCGACCATTGGCGGTCGGGATTTTTTATATCAAAAATAACTTGAGTTGTGGAAAGTGAGAAAAATTATTTTCTTCTGTTTGCTGATCCTTTCTTGCTCTTCAACAGTGAGATATTCAAATGTGGAAAATTCAGAACTCACGGAAAATTTTATTATAAAAGAGATTGAAGTTGAAGATGATATTAAAGTGAGTTTGAACGACGTTAAAAGTTTATCTTATTCTGAGATTCAAGAGGCAATCGTTCGTGAGGTTTTAAATTACATCGGCATTCCTTACAGAAAGGGAGGAAACGGCGATAAAGGGATTGATTGCTCCGCATTTGTTATGATTGTATTTAAAAATGTCTTTGGAATTGTGTTGCCAAGGTCATCGTTTGAACAGTTTAAAATTGGAAAATTGATTAGAAATCTTGATTCTTTGAAGGTTGGAGATCTTTTATTTTTTAATACAACGGGGAGAGTCGCATCACATGTTGGAATCTACATTGGCAACGGCTTATTTGCTCATGCAAGTGTGAAAGATGGTGTAACTGTCTCATCAATTTACAGCACATATTACAGAAAAAGATTTAACGGAGCCAAAAGAATAATTGAGGTTGGTTCAAATTGATCCTTTCTGTTAAAAATCTTGCAACTTATTTTTTCCTTGAAGATAAAATAATCAAAGCAGTTGACGGCATATCGTTTGAAATAAACGAAGGTGAAATCGTTGCTTTAATTGGTGAATCTGGTAGTGGGAAAAGCGTCACCGCTCTTTCAATCGTTAGGCTGATAGATCCTCCAGGGAGAATTGTAAGTGGTGAGATTTTATGGCGAGGGGAAATTGACATTTTAAAGCTGGATGAGGAAGACCTAAAAAACATCAGGGGGAAAGAAATAGGGATAATTTTTCAAGATGTTACAAACTCTTTAAATCCTGTTTTAACTGTTGGAAGGCAGGTAAGGGAGGTTTTTGAAAATCAATTTGGAGTTGACAAAAAGAGCGCAAAGGTGAAAGTTCTTGAACTTTTTGAAAGGATTGGGATAAGTGAGCCTGAAAAAGTTTATGAACTATATCCACACCAACTTTCAGGTGGATTAAAGCAGAGGATATTGATAGCCATGGCTTTCGCTTCAAAACCAAAACTCATTATTGCAGATGAACCAACATCTCTTGTTGATGCTTTAACGCAAATTCAAATACTTGATTTGATAAAATCTTTTCAAATTGAGAATAAAACCTCAATCCTTTTGATAACACACAACTTCGGCATAATAAGTGAAATAGCAAATCGTGTTTATGTGATGCACAGAGGTAAAATTATAGAGAGCGGAGAAACATTTGAGGTTTTATCCAGCCCAAAACATCCATATACACGCAATTTAATTAATTCGGCAAAATTTTTATCGTTTTAAGAAGCTTCATTTGACAACGGTAACATCACCGGATGATAATTTAATTATTTTTGAAGTTTCATCCTCAAGAAGAAGAAAACCAGTTTCATCAATATCAATTGCTTTCCCAGTTATTGTTTTTCCAGATTGTATCACCGTAATTTTTTGACCAAGCATTGTGCATCTTTTTTTCCATCTTTCAATTACCGATTTAAAGTCTCTATCTTTGTTAAGTTTTTCATAATCTACTTCAATTTGGCGAAGTATATCTTTTGTGAGTTCAGCTCTATCGTAAACTTTCCCGGTTGAAAGGTAAAGCGAAGTTGCATAATCTTGAATTTCTTTTGGAAATTCACTTTGATTGACATTTATTCCGATGCCAAGGATGACGAAATCACCTTTGTCAGCTGTAATTGATGCTTCCATTAAGATCCCGCAAAATTTTCTATTGTTTATCAGGAGGTCATTTGGCCATTTTGTGGTGATTTTAAGATTGGTATTTTTTTCAATCGCTTCTGCAACCGAAACGGAAAATAAAAAGGGAAGTATAGAAAACTTTTCAAGTGGGATTGTGGGACGCAAAATTATTGACATAAGTATATTTTTCCCTGGCTCTGATTTCCATATCCTTCCAAATCTACCTCGTCCGTGCGATTGGTAATCTGCAATTATAACTGTTCCTTCGGGTTCATCTCTTTCGGCAATTTTTTTCGCATAATCCATTGTTGATTTTATGCTTTTGAAGAAAAAAATTCTCTTTCCAAAAATTTTTGTGTTAAGATTAGTTGATATGCTTTTTTCGTTGAATTCCATAGGTGGGGTAAATTTTACTTGGTTTGCATCACAAATACACCAGCCCAATCTGGTGGTGGTGGAGTTTCCTTGAAATATAGGCAACGCTGAATATATAATTTACAGGTATAATCATTTGGATGAAATTCAAGCGCTTGCATAAACTTTTCAATTGCTTTATCCCACTCCATTGAACGATAAAGTTCAAGTGCGGAGTGATAGATTTCAATAAATTTTTTCATATCATCAGGCAATGTATCGTTGGCGGGAGCAATTAATTCATAAACTCTCACTGGCTCAGTCTTTCCTTTTACGACAATAAGATCAAGCTCTCTGACTATAAATTTATCTTTAACTTTTTCATAAGTTGATTCGCCTATCATTATATTTGTTCCGTATTCTTTATTTGCTCCCTCAAGTCGTGACGCAAGATTGACATCATCTCCGATTACAGTATAATTAAATTTTACTTTAGAGCCCATATTTCCAACGATTACTTTGCCCGTGTTAATTCCGATTCTCATTTTTATTTCTGGTCGTCCGAGTTTTTTCCATTTTTCACGAAGTTCTTTTAATTTTTCCTGCATTTCAAGGGCGGTGATGCATGCGTTATAAGCGTGATTTTCATCTGGCACTGGAGCTCCCCAGAAAGCCATTATCGCATCCCCAATGTATTTATCTATCGTCCCTCTGTTTTTAAAGATTATTAGTGATAATTCATCAAGTAATTCATTTAAAAGCGTGACAAGTTGATGTGGAGTTAATTTTTCGCTCATTGTTGTAAAACCTTGAATATCGCTGAACAAAATTGTAAGCTCTCTTTCCTCACCACCCAAAGCCATAAGCTCTGGATTTTCAATCAATTTATCAACAACCGATGCGTCAACATACTTTTCAAACATGCTTCTTATCTGTTGCTTCTGCTTATTCTCCTTGAATGTTAGAAAACTTACTGAAGATATATAGCAAAGTAAAATGCTAAGTATTGGTTCAGCATTATAAAACCATCTTAATAGTTGTGTGAAGGATAAAAACGAAAAGGCAAGATAACCAATTAAAATCGCAATCGTCAAAAGCAAACTATTATGAAATCTCGTTATAAAACCTGATACACCAACTATCAAAGTTAAGATCACCATTATAAAGAGCTGAACACGCCAGCTAACAGGTCGTATAAAGTTTTTGGATACGATTGTGTTAAATACATTTGCGTGTATAAAAACATTTGGAGATTTTTCGGAAAAGGGGTTTGGTCCGAGATCTCCAACTGAGCGTGCGGTCGGACCTATTATTACAATTGCGTTTTTAAATTGTGAAAGGAACTCAGCGTCACCTTTCATCCCAGCTTCAATCACTTTATAAAGTGAAACCTGTCTGAAAATTGTATCTGGTCCAGTATAATTTATATAAAGTTCTGATTTTAAAGTTGTCGGAATTTTAAACCCATCAAAATCAAAGATGATCTCATTTCTCTTTTTAACGATGTTGACCTTTTTATAATCAATCCCAAGATGTTCAAACGCAAGCACAACTCCAAGCGATGGATAAATTTTACCAGCATACTCAACAAATAATGGTATACGGCGTTGGACTCCGTCAAAATCAGGTAAAATTGCAACATGTCCAATTCCGTGTGAAGCATCAACGAGCTCATCAAATGATTTCCCGGCAAATGTAACAGAACGGTGAAAATACTGTCTCAACTCAGGTTGGATTGGAATGCCCCAGTGGTTTATTTTGTGATGAACGAGGCTATCAATGTAAAGGTCAAGCTCAGCATCGCTTATCCCTGAAGGTCTATATGGTCCAACTGCAAGAAAAACATTTGAATGCTCAACAGAATAAACAAGAAGCTTGTTAAAATTTTCATCAATTTGTTTGTTAATGAAAAGGTCTATACCAATGGCTTTAGCCCCTGCTTCGGTCATGTAATAAATTGCTTGAGCGGTGATATTATGCGGGATTGGATATCCAAAGTCAATAAGTTCTCTCTCATCAATTTTAACTACGATCAAGTTTGGATTTGGAAGGATTGAACCCCTGGCTTTGAACATCATATCAAGCGATTTATACTCAAGTGCTTTAAAGATGTCTCCGAATATATTGGTCTTGAAAAAAAGAATAGACAGAAGAATTGAGAAGCTTGCAAAAAGAACGCCAAACGGGGCATACTGAACTCTTTTCTTTTGAAAAAGTTTCATTTTTTCTCATCTGGAAAATTTTGAAGGAAAATATCTTCAGTGTAAATTTAAACTTCAGGATGATAAAACTCAAAATAAAAACTCAGTTAAAATTTCCAGTAGAGCAATGATTTAACCGTTTGCAATTGCGTTGGGTCAGCACCTCTTCTTCCTCCAAAGACGAAAACATTTTGTCCCTTCTCAAAGATTTCCTCTTTTTTGTATTCTTTTCCTTTTTTCGTTTGCTGTATAGATGTCCTTGATGCTTCTTCAATTAGTTTTTTTAATTCTTCTTTTGAAATCTGCTTTTTTGAAACATCTTTTTTCTCTCCCGCAACTTCTCCAAGTTCCCTTAAAATATCTTCAATGCCAAGCGTTTCATATGCTTTTTGAGGTGATTCAAACTTTGATATAGCTAACTCAAAAAATTGCTTTGCGGTTTCAGGATCATCGTTAAGATAGAATAGAAGTCCTATGTTAAGATATACTCCACCATCATTGGGATCAATATCGGTGCTCTTTTTATAGAAATCAAGCGCTTTTTGAGGCTCGTTTTTGAGGAAGTAGATATTTCCAAGCGAGTTGTAAGTTATTGAGCCCGAGAACTTTGAGATAAATTTTTCTGCATCATCATATTTATCAAAAAGGATAAAAATCCTCGCAAGTTTATTCATTGAAACCTCATCACCTTTTGATGCAAGGGATTTTACAATATCATTTAGCGTTTGTTTGTAAATTTCTTTAAACTGTGCGATATCATTTTGAGTGGTTGAGGAAATCAGGGTAATATCGGGTTTGGTCTGGGGTTTAGCAAGAGCTTCAACATTTACCGGCGGATAATTTTTCCATCCTTTGTGTATATCAATGATGTAAATATTTCCAGATTTTAAAGATATACCAGCTTTTGGATCGGAGGTAAGTTTTGTAACACCACCGAGCTTATAATATTGTTCAGCACCTGTTTTCCATGCAGTTGCGAATGGTTCAGTGATAAGTGTGGTCTCAATAGGAATCCATACATTCCCGTCGTAAATTATGTAATCATACGGGTTGAAACTCACAAGATGAGCGTTCTTGTGCGGTATGCCTGTGTCAAACATCATGAAGATGTGATCCGATGTCAAAATGAAGGCACTTCTGATCCCGACGCTTTCAAGCAAGGAAGCAAGCAAAATTGCATGATCATCGCAATCACCCGTTCTATAGTAAAGAAGCTCTCTTGGAAAATAAACATTGTCAAGTATTTCATTACCCGAAACTTTCCACGGGTCAGAGACATATTTTATACCGTATGTGCGCACCGCATTGTAAATAACCATGGCATTTAGAATGTTTCTCGGTAGTTCGGTATCTTTTAAATTTACAGAACCAAGAACAAGTCTTGCGAACTCCTTGACAATTTCATCGCTCGGGGTCACAAATGAGCAAACTGATTCAGGAACCCTCCATGAAATCGCATTGCGGTTGTAAATGGCGACGGGTTTTGATAAACTTCTCTCCTGAACTTTACCAGCAACTGTATAAGTAATTTTTGCCTGGGCTTGCGAAATTAAGTTTTCACTTAATTTGAGAAGGGAAGAAATATCAAGAGTTATTGGAACTGGGATCTGTTGTTTTGAATTTGGCTTTATCGTTTGAACAACAATTTCGCTCGGCATTTTCATAAAATCAGGGATTAAAACCGAAACCTTGACATTGCGAATTTCACTTTTTGATGAATTTTCAATTGTGATTTGACCTATTGGATTATATGCGTAAAAGTTATATTGTGATGGGAATATCGGGAGAATTGAGAAGTCGGTTATATCCAAAAAAGCTTCTCCAACCGTCGTTTTCGCTTCGGTTTCTTTTTCTGGTGGTGATAAAGTTAATCGTTTTGAAGTAAGTTTTACAATTTTAAGTTTTCCGTAACTTACAAGTTCCTTTCTAAACTGTTCTTCACCTGCGATAAGGGCATCAAAAACAAGAACATTTGTGTCAAAAAATTTATACTTTAAAGCTTTAATTGATGGTATTGATTGTTGAAGTTCGGATTCAATTTGAATTGCTCTATCAGGTGAAATTCCATAAACTGCGATCTCAATTTTTTTAACTTGTTCTTCCTCTTTTAATCTTTCTTTAATTCTTGATACGACATTTTTTGAGACTTTGTTGGCGAGGGATCTAAAGAGAGAATTGACAGCTCCTTTTTTATCTTGAGCAAATTTTCTATCGCTTGCAGTCACAGAGCCAAGCAATTCACCTGTATCTGTGTAAATGATTTTAATATCAACTTGTCCAGTATATTTATGTTGCTTAACATCGTAAAATTCGGATTCCCCTCCATATTCGGCGTTTGCATATCCAAGTATAATTATCTCCGCACCGAAGCGATTTTCATATTCCTTTGCCTTTTCAGGATTTCCCTCAGCTTGTTCAAGTTCCCTTGCTCTTATCATTTCAAAAACAGTATAGTCAATAACCTTAAAACCCTCTTTTAAAAGTTCATTCTCAATGCTTGAAGCAATTGTTCTCGTCCCTGTGAAATTACCATCAACAATTTCATCAATCACAACCATAACTTCTGGTTGTGTCATTCGTTTTGTAGCTTTTTCAACATCCTGCGAAAAAGTGGATGAGATAAATAAAATCAAAAAAACTCCGATGAATGGAAAATACTTCATGATTTGACCTCACAATTTGATTTTTTGATCCATCATAATTTTAAGTAATTTAAGGACAAATATCAAGTCCCCCTTTGAGGTTTGTGCTTTAGGTCAAAATAAAAAAGGCGACCATTTTTCGGTCGCCCTTGTTTTTAATTTGTTCCTTCAGAACGACATTTATCGCAGATCCCGAAAATATCTAACTTAACAAATTTAACCTCAAAATTTTTCCCACCAAGGTAAGATTCAACATTCAAATTTGCCCCATGAATAGGCAAATCGTAAACCGAGTTACACCTTAAGCAAATAAAGTGATGATGTGGTTCAAGATTTGCATCGTATCTTGCACTTGATGAACCATGTATCGTAACCTCACGAATTAATCCCTCTTCTCTTAAAAGATTTAAATTTCTATATACAGTCCCAAGACTTATATTCGGTATCACTTTGCGGACTTGGTCATATATCCAGTCGGCGGTTGGATGAATATCTGTGCTTTGAAGAATTCTAAGGATCGCTTCCCTTTGTTTGCTACCTCTGCGACTTGCCATCGGATAGCACCTGTAAATTTTTAATCTGATTCTAAATCTTTAATGAGTTCTTTTCTCGTTTCATCATTTATGAGCGTTGAAGCTTTGTAATTTGGATGATCAATCACAAGCCTAATTTCATTATCAAAATTTTTAAGATCGTTAATTTGCTCAGGTTTGAATTTGAATTTTATAAAATGAACAGCGCTTATCCTGTCTTCTTTGCTGTGTCCCTCTTCAAATTCAGCATAGATTTTATGCTTATCGGCTATTTGCAGGTAAACATAATTACCTCTGTCAAGCCCTATGAAGCTATCAAGCACAGGGCGCAAAAGTTGAGGATCATCAACCTCAATAAAAAGAGTTGCACTAATTTCATTTTTATCGGGAATAAGTTCGTTATAGGTATCAACTTCAAATTTTATTTCATTATCGTCTACCATTCGTTCAGCCCTCATCATTTCCTGAATTTGGAAAAGCACCGTATCCCTGTTTTCAAAGACTAACGAGACTCTATCGCCGACCTCAACCCTGCGACGCTTTTTGAGTTCAATTATGTATCTTCTAAAATCCTCCCTTATCTTCTCGTATTCGTATATATTCTTTACCTCTGCAAGTTCAATTTTCTTCATTTTACTTTTCTATTTGTTTTTATGTATTTGTGTTTTAGCAAGGAGGGGGCAAAGCCCCCTCAAGCAGACTTAATTTTTCACGACAAAAATGCTCTCAACATCCAGGCAGTTTTTTCATGTTTTTCCATAAGTTCCGTTAAGAAATCAGCTGTCCCAAGATCTTGATACTTTTCGCTAACGGTTACTATATCGTTTCTTAAATTTCTTATAATGGTTTCGTAGTCGTTAAGGAGATTTGAAAGCATTGTTTTAGCATCCGGGTATTCGCCTGGATGTTCTTTCAATCTCGTAGCTTCAAGAAATTCTTTCAATGTTCCGATTGCATTACCACCGAGGGTGCGAATTCTCTCGGCTACATCGTCAACATATTCATTCAATTCTTCATATAAGGTTTGAAAGAATTTGTGCAGATCATTAAATTGCATTCCGACTACATTCCAGTGATAATTTCTTGCTTTTGTGTAAAGGACATATTCATCAGCAAGTAAGGTGCTTAAAATTTTTATCACGCCTTCAAGGTTTTGTTCCGAGATTCCAATATTTGGCTTCATGGCTTTCTTTTTTGTTTGTTTTTATTTTTCGTTTAAACCGTATGCGTTATAAAGTATTTGAATTGGGTGTAACCCTTTTTTGCCAGTTCCTTTTTGAATTTGCAATTGAGCAAGTGTGCAATCTGAGGAAACAACAATTTTATCCGATTCACCATTTTGATTTATTTTATCAAAGATTGGTTTTCCAACTTTCATTGACATTTCAAAAAATTCTTTCTTCATGCTCCATGTTCCATCGTGCCCTGAACAACGTTGAATCATTTCAACCTCAGTCCCTGGTATTAATTCAAGCAAATCTCTTGACTTATAACCGATATTTTGAGCTTTGAGATGACAGGGGAGATGATAGATGATTTTACCCTGTGGATATTTAAAGTCGGTTTTAAGTTTCCCTTCCTTATGTAGCTTCATCAGATATTCTGAAATATCATAAGTATGTTGAGAAATTAATTTCGCATCTTCATCGTCGGGGAGAAGCATAGTATATTCTTGTTTAAACATATAACCGCAAGTAGGTGCTGGTATTACAATGTCATAGCCTTGCTTTACATAGTTGATAAGGGATTTGACATTAAATTTTGCATTTTTAACTGCTGAATCAATGTCTCCACCATCAAGAAATGGCATTCCACAACATTTTTGTTCCGGGATGACAACTTCAACTTCGTTATGTTCAAGAACTTTTAAAATTGCTTTCCCAAGTTCTGGTTCATTGTAATTAACGGTGCAGGTATAAAATAAAACGACTCTCCCGGCTTTACCTTCTTTTTTTCCGTTTTGCTTTGAATATCTTTTAAACCATTTTTCAAATGTCTCGCTGTGATATTCAGGTAAGTTTCTTTCTCTGTGAATTCCTATTGTTTTTTCCATTAAAACTCTGCTTAATTTCAAACGATTTGCAAGATTAATTAAACTCGCAAATTTACTTCCAATTTTTCCAATTAAATCAGCTTGACCCAGGATTTTATCGCGGAGCGGGATTCCTTCTTTTTTGGCTTTTACCGCCTTTGCTCTTAACATCAACCTTGGAAAATCAAGCTCATAGTGATGGGGTGGGGTATAGGGACATTTCGGGAAGCAAAGCTTACAATCATAACAAAGTTCAACAACTTTATAATAATCTTGTTTTGTTAAATCGTTTAAATTGTCTGTTTCGTCAATTTTCTTAAATAAAAACTCAAATGATGGACAAAGGTTATAACAGAGGCGACAGCCATTGCAAATGTCAAAAATGCGATACATTTCTTTAAAAAGGGCTTCTTCATCCCAAAATTTGGGGTCTTTTAAATCAAAGACCATGTGCTTAACCTTAATTTTTGTTTTTTTAAAATAAAAAACCGGGGCCTCGGGAAGCCCCGTTGCTTAAAAATTATTTACTTCCCGTCAAGCTCTCAAGAGCCTTTTGGAATCTTGTTGCATGAGATTTTTCAGCACGAGCAAGGGTCTCAAACCATTCGGCGATATCGTCAAATCCCTCTTCCCGAGCTGTTTTCGCAAATCCAGGATACATTTCGGTATATTCGTAAGTTTCACCAGCAATTGCAGATTTAAGATTTGCAACAGTGTCTCCAACGGGTTCACCTGTGACAGGGTCACCAGCTCCATACTGCCTTAAGAAATCAAAATGCCCAAAAGCATGCCCTGTTTCACCCTCGGCGGTATCTCTGAAAACGCCCGCTATATCCGGATAACCCTCAATATCAGCTTGGCGGGCAAAATACAGATAACGACGATTTGCTTGAGATTCTCCAGCGAAACCATGCTTGAGATTTTCAAGCGTTTTTGTTCCTGCAAGTGACTTTGCCATGGCTTTAACTCCTTATTTTTGTTTTTAAATAATAACGATTACTATTTGCACTTATAATATACACTTTTAAAATCAATTTGTCAAGTTTTGTGAGATTAGAATTTATTAATCATTTTAAAGCGGGGCTTTAAAATGCCCCGCTTTTTAATTTATTTAGAATTTTTAAGGAGTTTGCGCAGGACGGTTTGCATTATCCCACCGTTTACATAGTATTCAACCTCAACTGGTGTATCAAGGCGGGCGATCACTTCAAAAGTTTTTATAGAACCATCATTTGATTTGGCAGTTACCTTCAAAGTTTTTTGAGGGTAGAGGTTTTCAGCGATTCCTTCTATTGTATATTCTTCAAAGCCAGTTAAGCCAAGGGTTTCTCGGTTTTCACCCTCTTTAAATTGAAGAGGCAGAACCCCCATTCCGACGAGGTTACTTCTATGAATTCTTTCAAAGCTTTCTGCAATTACAGCTTTTACTCCAAGTAAATAAGTTCCTTTAGCAGCCCAGTCGCGTGAGCTACCTGTGCCATATTCTTTTCCAGCAATTATTATAAGTGGGCGGTTTTCTTGCTTATAACGCATTGCAGCATCGTAAATGGACATTTTCTCACCTGTGGGGATGTGAATTGTCCAGCCACCTTCAACGCCAGGGAGCAGTAAATTTTTAAGTCTTACATTTCCAAAAGTTCCTCGTATCATGACTTCATGTGCACCTCTTCTTGCGCCAAATGTATTGAATTCGGATTTTGGAACGCCTCGTTCAATTAGATATTTTCCCGCGGGACTATTTTCTGAAATTGAGCCAGCAGGGGAAATATGGTCTGTTGTAATGGAGTCGCCGAAGACCCCAAGACAATATGCATTGGTTATATCTTTTGGTGGCTCTGGTTCAAGTGTTAAGTTTTCAAAAAATGGCGGGTTTTGAATATAAGTTGAATTTGGATCCCAATCAAAAAGTTCTCCCTCTGTAATTGGAATTTCTTTCCAATATTCGTTTCCTTCAAAAACATCAGCGTATTTTTTCTTGAAAAGTTTTGAGTTAAGAACTTTATTTATGGTTTCTTTGATCTCGTTTTGAGTAGGCCAAATGTCTTTAAGATACACTGGATTTCCGTTCGGATCATAGCCAATGGGTTCTGTATTGAAATCAATGTTAATTTTTCCTGCCAAGGCGTAAGCTACGACAAGTATAGGTGAAGCGAGGTAATTTGCTTTTACGAGCGGATGGACGCGAGCTTCAAAATTTCTGTTACCGCTTAATATAGCACATACAACGAGGTTATTTTCTGTAATTGCCTTTGATACGGGTTCTGGAAGAGGTCCACTATTTCCGATGCATGTGGTGCATCCATATCCGACAAGATGAAACCCAAGGGCTTCAAGATATGGCATAAGTCCGGATTGCTGGAGGTATTCCGTTACAACCCTTGAACCAGGGGCTAAGCTTGTCTTGACATAAGGTTTTGTTGTTAAGCCTTTTTCAACTGCTTTTTTAGCAAGAATTCCAGCGCCAATCAGAACAGTCGGGTTTGATGTATTAGTGCAGGATGTAATTGCAGCTATTACAACTGATCCGTGAGTCAATTCGTTTTTTTGACCGCGATATAGGATTTCAACTGTTTTTTTAGGTTCTTCGTTAACTTTGTAGTTTTCTTTTAAGATCTTTTCAAATTGGGATTTTATCTCGCGGAGTAAAACTTTATCCTGGGGTCGACTTGGACCAGCCAGGGTTGGTTCAATTTGGCTTAAATCAATTTCTACAATATCAGTATACTCGGGGAATGGGGAATCGTCATATCTAAAGAGCCCTTGTTCTTTTGCGTAAGTTTCAACTATTTTAGCGATGTTTTCTCTTCCTGTTAACTTCAGATAATTAATTGTCTCTTCATCTATTGGGAAGAATCCGCATGTTGCTCCGTATTCAGGGGCCATATTTGCGATGGTTGCACGGTCTGCGATGGGAAGTTTTGAAACGCCTGGTCCGAAAAATTCAACAAATTTTTCAACTACTCCTTTTTTGCGAAGGATATTTGTAACTGTCAAAACGAGGTCGGTTGCGGTTGCTCCTTCGGGTAATTCGCCTGTTAATTTAACACCGATGACTTCTGGGATTGTGATATAGTAAGGTTGCCCGAGCATAACAGCTTCTGCTTCAATACCTCCAACTCCCCAGCCGAGAACTCCGATTCCATTTATCATCGTCGTATGTGAGTCGGTGCCGACAAGCGTATCAGGAAAAGCAAATCCATTTTCTACTTGGACAACTTTTGATAGATATTCAAGATTTACCTGGTGGATTATGCCTGTTCCAGGAGGGACCACTCTGAAATTTTTAAATGAATTTTGAGCCCACTTCAAAAGAACATATCTTTCTTTGTTAAGTTCAAATTCACGCTTAACATTCCAGTCAAATGCATAGGATGTTCCGAAATAATCAACCTGGACGGAGTGATCAATTACAAGGTCAACAGGTTTGAGTGGGTTTATAATTTTGGGGTCTTTGCCGAGTCGTTTGACAGCATCGCGCATTGATGCGAGGTCAACTACGCAAGGAACACCTGTGAAATCTTGAAGCAATACTCTTGCTGGCATGTATGGGATCTCACGCAGCGGTGGCTTAGGTTGCCATGATGCAATGGATTTTACATCATCTTCTGTTACTAAGTAATTATCGCAATTTCGGAGGATATTTTCAACGAGAACTCTTATTGAGTAGGGTAATTTTGATATGTTTGTGAGTCCTTGGTCTTCAAGCCAGGCAAGTTTGAAGATTTTAAGTTTTTTTCTGCCTACGCTAATTGTTGAAATTGCATCTTTGAAGGGATGTGCATTGAGCATGGTTATTTTAATTTTTTTGTTTTTCTACTTTAAGTTAAACAAAAGGAAGAAAATTTCAAATTAGCAGGTTTTAAGTTTGATAACTTTTAAAACTTCTGAGTTAACAACATTTGCTGGAATTTTTCCTGATAAAACTTTGACTATGCTTTCGGCAGCCATGATCGCCATTTTCGTTCTCGCTTCAACGGTTGCGCTTCCTATATGAGGGGTTAAAACAACATTGTCAAGTTCAATTAATTCTTTTGGAACAAAAGGTTCTTGCTCAAAAACATCAAGTCCAGCTCCAGCAATTCTTCCACTTTTAAGTGCCTGTATCAATGCTTTTTCATCAATAACCTCACCTCGGGATGTGTTTATTAGGTAAGCTGTTTTTTTCATTAGTTTTATCTCTTTTTCTCCAATTAAATGTTTAGTTTTTGGAGTTAACGGAACATGAATTGTGATTATATCTGAATTTTTGAGAAGTGTTTCAAACGAAACTTTTTTGGCACCAACTTCCTCTTCAAGTGTTTCGTTTCTGTTTGTGTTAAAGTATAAAACTTTCATTTTAAATCCTTTCGCTCTTAAACCGACTGCTGTTCCAATTCTGCCAGCTCCAATTATTCCAAGTGTTTTTCCAGCAAGTTCAGTCCCAAGCAAAAGCGTAGGTGCCCAACCTTTAAATTTCCCTTTTCTCAGAAATTTATCTGCTTCAACTATTCTCCGCGTCACTGCAAGTATCAATGCCCAAGTTAAATCTGCTGTTGCATCTGTTAAAACCCCAGGGGTATTCGTGACTATAATTCCGTGTTTTGTTGCTTCGTCAATATCAATATTATTGAAACCAACTGCGTAATTTGATATTACTTTGCATCTGTCCATATTTGAGATCACCTCTGAATCTATTTTATCGCTCAAAAGACATAAAATCGCGTCAACACCTTTGACTTTTTTGATTAGTTCATTGTGTGTTAGGTTTCTGTTCTTTGTATTTACAATCACATTTTTGAAATTTTTCTTAAGGATTTCAAGCCCCGCCTCCGGTATCTGTCTTGTCACAAGTATTGTGTAATCTTTTTTCATGGTTTTGTTTTAAGATTTGTTTTCAAGTAAGTTTTTTGGATTCGGGGAATCGGGCGCTGAATTCATTTACAAACGCGTTTAAAGTTGGTTCGTCAAAAAGGCAGAATCTTATTTCTTCAATTGTCGTGTTAGGATTTTGTTCAAGAAATTTCACGGCTGTTTCAATCAAAATTTTAGCGCATCTTTCTTTTGGGAAGCCAAATATCCCAGCACTTATTGCAGGAAAGGAGATAGATTTCAACTTCTTTTCATCGGCTATTTTCAAACTTGAAAAAACAGCGCTTTCAAGTTTTTCATCTTCACCGCTTTTTCCGTCTTTCCATACAGGTCCAACTGCGTGGATTACAAATTTGGCTGGCAATTTCCCGGCACCAGTGATAGCTGCACTTCCAGTTGGGACATAGCCAATTTTATCGCTTTCTTCTTGTATTACATATCCACCTTTCCTAACAATTGCACCTGCAACGCCACCACCGTGTTTGAGATATTCATTTGCTGCATTTACGATTGCATCAACATTTTCTTCTGTTATGTCGCCATGAACAATTCGGATTGTTTTATTGTTAAATCTTGTTTCAAGTAAGACTTTATTAGGCATACTTTTAAATGTGGTTTTATTTTTAAATTTTTAAGGCTTAGGGGTTGGCTTTGTTTTTGAGACGAATGGATTTCCAAGTATAAAAAATCTCCATTTTTTATCAAGACCCTGTTTAATTCCGATTCTTGGTGTTCTTACAATTTTAAATGTTTCAGTATTAGTTGGTTCAATTATAAAAATTTCATCTTCAAGTAAAGATGCTCCATTGAGGCGTTTATCAATTTGAAATGCCTGACAGAACTTTGCAGGTCCATTTGTTAAGTTATTGATGTCGTTTGTATTGCGGAATTTTTTCATCAATTCAATACCCATAATTGGTTCTACCGCACGAATTAAAACAGCTGCTGGAAAACCTTCTTTCTCAGTGACAACATTAAAACAATAATGCATCCCGTAGGTGAAATAAACATAAGCGTGTCCGCCTGAAAGATACATTACTTTGTTTCTCGGGGTTATACCACCGTAAGCGTGGCAGGCTGGGTCATCTTCACCTATATAAGCTTCGGTTTCAACAATTTTTCCTGCTAAAATTTTATCTTCAAGTCGTCTTACGATGATTTTACCGAGGAGTTCACGTGCAATTTTGAGCGTGGGCTGAAGATAAAATTTTTGATTTAGTTTTTTCCCGTTAAGAAAGATTAATTCAGGTGAGTTGTATTTCATTTTCACCTGCCGGGATATTTTGATTGAAAGTCCCTGATTATTTTTTCAATTTCTTCCTCGGTTATACCAGAGCCATAGATTTTGGTTTTTCTTTCATCAGTGGTTGATTCTAATTTCGTCCCAGTTGAAACAGGTGGGTTCCCAGCTTTTAATCGTATTCTTTCTTCAATTTCTTCAAGTATGCTTTTTATATCTTTTGTTTCGGTGGTAGATGTATGAAATCTTTTTGCATCGGAGATTTGGATTCTGTTGCCTTCAATATCGTGCAGAGGGAGTAGCTCATAGGCTAATCGTTTTATTTGGATTAGATGTCTTGCAGTGACATTTTCCGAAATAATTGAATGTCCAAGTGTTCCCGGTCCAAGTGTCATTGATGGGTCAAGACCTGTTGTATAGCCGACAGCTCCAAGTGCAGCAACTGTATTCACGAGGACTCTGAAAGCGGGTTTTTCAAGGGCAAATTTCGTAATTATGTCGGGGTCGCTTGAGTGTATGACCATTGTGTGTCCAAGCCCTCCGAATTCAAGTAGTTCAATACATTTATGACAGCCTTCTCTCCATCCGTCAACTGTATAGAAGGCGAGGATTGGTGAGAGTTTTTCAACGGAGAGCGGATATTGTTTTCCCACACCTTCAAGTTCAGCTATTAACACGGTTGTTTGTTCGGGGACGGAAAAACCTGCTTTTTGTGCGATGTAGGCTGCTGGTTTTCCGACAATTTCTGGATTTATTCCGCCTTGGGGGGTGAGAATTATTTTCTCAAGTTTTTCTTTCTCATCTGGATTGCAAAAGTGAGCACCTCGTTTTTTGAATTCGTAAATCACCTGTTCTCTTATCGGTGAATCGCAAACAACGGCATTTTCAGCAGAACAAAGTGTTCCATAGTCAAATGTTTTGCCAAAGATTATATCTGCAACTGCTTTTTTTATATTCGCGGTCCTTTCAATGAAAGCGGGGACATTTCCAGACCCAACTCCATATGCTGGTTTCCCAATGCTATAGACCATTTTGACCATTTGAGTGCTACCGGTTGCAAGGATTAAAGATACATCCCGATGTTTTAGGAGCTCCATTGTTCCTTCAATTGTAACTTCTGTCATACATTGGAATAAGTTTCTCGGTGCCCCAGCTTTTTCAGCTGCTGTTTGCATTATTTGGATTGCTTCGTAGGTGGATTTTACAGCTCTTGGATGTGGGCTTACGACAAGCGCGTTTCTCGTCTTTGCACAAATTAAAGCTTTAAACATCGCGGTTGAAGTTGGATTTGTCGTTGGAATAAGTGCAGATATTACACCCATTGGCTCAGCAATTTCAACAACTCGCTTTGATTTGTCGTAATTTATAACACCGACGGTTTTTAAATTTTTGATTGATTCGTATGTAAATTTTGTGGCGAATTCATTTTTTAATTTTTTATCCTCCCATTTTCCAATTCCCGTTTCTTCAACAGCAAGTTTTGCAAGTCGTTCTGAGGCTTCGTATCCAGCTTCAAACATTGCACGAACTATTTTGTCAACTTGTTCTTGTGAATAATTTTTGTATTCAAGGAAAGCTTCTTTTGCTTTTGCTATGAGTTCTCGCGCTTGCTGGATTGAAAGCAAGTCTTTGTATGTAATTTCAAGGGACATAGTTTTGAGGAATTTTGTTTTGGTTTACTCACCCCCTAACCCCCTCTCTACATTTGTAGAGAGGGGGAATAAGAGGGCGAGTTTTGCTGTGTTCTTACTCACCCCCTAACCCCCTCTCTACATTTGTAGAGAGGGGGAAGGTGAAAGGGGTGAGTTTAACTTTACTCACCCCCTGACCCCCTCTCTACTTCGTAAAGAGGGGGAAGATGAAGGGGTGAGTTTGATTTTACTCACCCCCTGACCCCTCTCTACTTCGTAGAGAGGGGAGATAAAAGAGGGTGAGTTTCAGTTAGATTTTACGAAGTTTTCTATCTTTTCTAAAACCAGTTCAAGCCTTGTTAATTCCTCATTTTTTATTCTTAAAATCTTCAGTCCCAAGCTGTTAGTGATGCTATCTCTTATTTGATCTCTATCTTTTTGGTAATTGTGCACTTTGCCGTCAATTTCTATGATAATTTTTTTCTCTGCACAGTAGAAATCTGCTATAAAAAAGCGAAGTTTATTGCCATCGCCATATATTATTGGGTGCTGACGCAAAAATTTCAATCCTAAAAATTTTCTGTTTCGCAAAACATCCCAAAGTTTCTTTTCTGCAGGTGTTTGCTGTTTTCTTAACTGTCTTGCTATTTCAATTATTTGCTTTTTGTTCATTTTTGAGATTATGGGTTTAATTTTACTCACCCCCTAACCCCCTCTCTACTTTCGTAGAGAGGGGGAAGATGAAGGGGTGAGTTTGATTTTACTCACCCCCTAACCCCCTCTCTACTTTCGTAAAGAGGGGGAAGATAAAGGGGTGAGTTTGATTTTACTCACCCCTTGACCCCCTCTCTACATTCGTAGGGAGGGGGAAGATGAAGGGGGTGGGTTTAACTCACCCCCTGACCCCCTCTCTACTTTCGTAGAGAGGGGGAATAGAAGGGGGAATTCTACTCCATCAAAATCAAAGCTGGATGCCATAGGTTTAGTCCGCTCGCTTCATCGTATACTCTTTCAATGGGTTCGCCTTCAAATTCTTCAATTATCAACTCACAAGCAAAAACTTCAGTGCCGAGCATCAAGTGTCCACCGAAACATCTACCTTGATTGTCTGCAAGCACAATATGACAATGAACAAAGGGTTGACCGTTTAACAAGCTTATATTTCCAATGCAACTTACTATCTCCATTTCCTGATTTAATTCAATGTTATGATATTTCTTTTCAATTTGGTCATAAAAAGAAATCACAGCTTTTTTAACTGCACCTATCGCCGTTATTTTTCCGATCTTTATGTTTTCTTCTTTGCAGATCTTGGTTATACCCTCAAGCAGGTCAGCTCCTTGCGGGAGGCGACCAATGTAAGTTCTACGAAGTGAATATTGCTTTCTTGACATTGAATTTCCCTTATTTTAGTTATCAAATAAACCTGGTTGTTTTTCAGACCTTGTCCTAATAAGTCCGAAATGTTTATATGCAAGTTCAGTTGCAACCCTTCCTCGTGGTGTTCTTTTGAGGAACCCTTCTTGAATTAAATATGGTTCGTAAACTTCTTCAATTGTCCCTTCTTCTTCCCCAACTGCGACGGCAATTGTTCCAATTCCAACTGGACCACCATTATATTTTTCAATTATCGTTAGAAGGATTCGTTTGTCCATATCATCAAGTCCATGTTCATCAACATCAAGAGCTTTGAGTGCATATTCGGCGACTTCTTTTGTTATAATTCCTCCGTATTCAGCGAGGTTTTCATCGGCTTGTGCGAAATCACGAGCTCTTTTGAGCAATCTATTGGCAATTCTTGGGGTTCCCCTTGACCTTCGTGCTATTTCATACGCACCTTCTTCAGTGATTTGAATCTGGAGAATTTTGGATGAGCGTTTTATGATTTTGCATAATTCTTCGGGCGTGTAATAATCCAATCTCGCACTTATCCCAAATCTTGCTCTTAACGGAGCTGTTAGTAATCCTGCTCTTGTCGTTGCACCAACAAGTGTAAATCTTGGAAGATTTAACTTAACACTTCTTGCATTTGGACCTGTATCAATTACAATATCAATTTTAAAGTCCTCCATAGCCGAATAAAGGTACTCCTCAACGATGGGGCTTAAACGATGTATTTCGTCAATGAACAGAACCTCTCTATCACTCAAAGTTGTCAAAATTCCTGCCAGATCACCAGGTTTTTCAATCACTGGTCCTGATGTTACTTTTATTCCAACGCCAAGTTCATTTGCGATTATATATGCGAGGGTTGTTTTACCAAGTCCAGGTGGTCCTGTAAGAAGGACATGGTCAAGCGGGTCACCTCTCATTTTCGCTGCTTGTATGAAAACCTTAAGATTATTTACAATTTTTTCCTGCCCGACAAAGTCTTCAAATTTTAAGGGTCTAAGCTGTTGATCTACTTCAACATCAATTTCAAGCTTTTCTGGATTTGTATAGCCTAACTTTGCCATAAGAAAGTTGCAAACCGATTTTTGTTTTAATTTAAAAACATTTGAGATGAATATCAACTTGAATTTAGATTCGGGAAGATGAAAGAAATTGGGAATTTTTAGTTACTAAATTTTTCTTTACTTTGCCCTTGACAGGTAAAGAAGAATTTTTTATATTTCGGGTGAAAGATAAAGATGAAGATTTGCTTGGCATGGTAAGTTGTTAAGTTTTGGTGAAAATTTTGTAGAGCTGGGGTCGGAGGGTAAGTAGAGAAAAATCTGGAAAATGAAAACAAAATAATTATGGAGGTAGGCATGAGGAATGTTATTTTATTTTTGATAGTTTTTGTTAACTGGTATCTATATAGTCAAACTGTTCCATCTGCCCAAAGCTTGCCTTATTCTCAAGATTTTAGCTCTTTACCATGGAATTCCTCTACATATCCAGATGGTTGGAATGGCTGGACATTAGGGGGTAATCCTAGTGGAGAAACATCAACAGCGTTTAAGGTTTCAGCACCTATAGCAGATTCATCATTAAATCCAAGTGGGGATGCTAATAAAACCGCTGGGAGAATTTGGAATTATAATGGTAAACTTGGTTTTTTACCAACCGGTCAATTTAATCCAGCTCTTGTTTTAGCTATTAATACTTT
Organism: Candidatus Kryptobacter tengchongensis; assembly: GCA_001485605.1. Taxonomy (GTDB): domain Bacteria; phylum Bacteroidota; class Ignavibacteria; order Kryptoniales; family Kryptoniaceae; genus Kryptonium; species Kryptonium tengchongense. The sequence continues at coordinate 121,306 of FAON01000007.1, read as the reverse complement.
CGGCTTTAGAAGAGTAATCATTAGATATGATATTATGACAATCCGTAATCCATATGATGGCACTAATAATACAAGGATAAATAAAGTGGCTTTGCAATATAGAGCTGCTTCTGATACTGGATCATATACTACAACTTCTGATTCGAGTTATGAAAATAACACAACAACTCAAACTGGTAATACTACTGATCCGCAAAAATTAGAAACCCATATAGTAATGTTGCCATCTGATTGTGATAATAAATCGGTTGTTCAACTGCGGTGGGTTACTCGCCAAGTAAGTGGCAAAGGTGATCGCCCAAGTTTTGCTGTTGATAATATTTATATCAATGGAACGAGGTTTTTTACTGAAAGTGGTGCTATTGGTGGGGGATATTTTTATGGTTTGGAGTTAGATGGTTCTAACATTTCACTAAATTTAAATGGAGATTTAACTGTAGACACTTTAATTTTTACTCAGAATGGTAAAGTCATAACGGGTGAAAAGATACTTAAAGTTAACAGTCAAATCACTGGGGCAGGTCCTGGTAAATTTATAGAAGGTAATCTTGTTTATCCCGTTTCATCAACTGGTTCAAAAAAATGGGAAACCGGTCAGGGTTCAGATTATCTTCCTGTGACTATTGACTTTACAGATTTGGTTGGTTCAGGTGATGTAACTGTCTCCGTAATTGATAGTGTTACTCAACGACCCGATGGACCGCTTGGTAATAATAAAGTTTTAAGAAGGTGGTTTAGAATTCAGCAATCGGGTATTTCAAGTTTTCAAGCAAACATTACTTTCTCTTACTCTGATGCAGATCTTGCACGCCAAGGTATAACTGATGAGAATTCTTTGCGTGTTTTCAAATGGGATGGAACGCAATGGATAGAATTAAATGTGATAGCAAGAGATGTAGACAACAATACGATAACTGTTTCAGGTGTTAGCTCGTTTTCAGATTTTGTAATTTCGGGGACTGGGGATGCTCCTTTGCCTGTTCAGGTTGTCAATGTTTCAGCTGAGGTTGTGGGTAATGTTGTTAAGTTGAGGATAAAGACGCAGGTTGAGAGGGAGGATTTCCTTGGGTTCAACATTTATCGTGGCAGGGGTGATGAGAATTATATTCTTGTTGGTTCGTATCAGAGCGAGGCATCTTTAAGAGCAAAAGGTAATGGTGCATTCGGCAGTGATTATGAATTCGTTGATAAGGGAGTGGTTGAATCTGGTAAGTATTATTACAGGATTGAAGCAGTTTCAAGATATGAGAGAAAAGATATTGATGTGATACAGGTTGTAGTAGATGTTCCAAAGAAGTATGCGCTATATCAAAATTATCCTAATCCATTTAATCCGTATACTACAATAAAATTTGAATTGCCAGTTGCTTCAAGTGTTAGGTTGGAGCTTTACAATTCCGCTGGTCAGAAGGTGAAAGATTTGTTTGTTGGTGAATTGCCAGCTGGGTATCATGAAGTTAGGGTTGATGGGAGAGATTTGTCAAGTGGTGTGTATTTCTATGTTTTAAGGGCTAATGATTTCGTTGGGATAAAGAAGATGGTTCTTGTGAAGTAAAGTAAAGAAGGGCGGGTTCAAACCCGCCCTTTTTAGTTAATATAGCTTACTGAAAAATTATTTGTCATGAAATTGAGTAATCAAAGGTGAGAGGGAGTGAGTCATTTTAAATTTGACTTTAAATGGAACGAGATGTTATATTTAATTTTGAGAAAAGATTAAAGTAAAAAAATAAAACGGGCAAGTTTTGTGAGGGAGATATTAACAAAAGCTATAAAGAAGGTAACCCTTGAGCTTGTTTATGAGGTTGTGGATGAGAGGACGAAGAGTATACTTGAGGTTGTAAATGAGATAAAGAGAAGACAGGAAGAAGATTTTAGGTATCTTAACAACAAAATAGATACTCAGATAGGGCAGTTGAGACAGGAGATGGCTCAACTTGAACAGAGGTTAGATGCTCAGATAGGGCAGTTGAGACAGGAGATGGCTCAACTTGAACAGAGGTTAGATGCTCAGATAGGGCAGTTGAGACAGGAGATGGGGCAGTTAAGGCAAGAGATAGGGCAGTTGAGGCAGGAGATGGGACAGTTAAGGCAAGAAATAATGCAAATTACTCAGAAGGTAGATTCCCAGATATCTCAACTTAATCAAAGAATAGATACCGTTATTCAGCTTATCGTTGATTTAAAGAGGTGAGAAATTAACACATTGATTTTTTCAGTAACTTTCGGGTTATAAAGTTTTTCATTCCTGAGCGGATGCTTTTCTTAATCTATCCATAATTGCAAGCCCAAGTCCAGTTTCTGGAACTTCCTGAGCGTATATTACATCAACTCCAGAATCATCAAGGCGATGCAACGCTGAAAATAGATTTGCGGATGCTTCAAGTAGATCGCCATTTTCTGATAAAATTTCAACTCGCTTTGCTTTTATGTTTAGATTGATTTTTTTAAACAGAAGAATACCTGAATTTTCTGGGTTTTTTATTTCATCAATTGATTTAAAAATTTTTACGGGTGTTTTTGGAGAGTAATGTCTTTGGAGTTGTCCGGGTGAGAGGATTTTTTCAGATTTTGTTTGAATTTTCACCTTACCTATAATTTTTTCAATTTCTTCAACTGGAAGACCCCCTGGGCGAAGGATTTTAGGTTCTTCATCAATTAAGGATAAAACTGTGGATTCAACCCCGATTGGGCATTTCCCAGCGTCAAGGATTAAATCAATTTTATCACCGAGCATTTTTTCAACATGGTCAGCTGTTGTGGGGCTGATATAGCCAAATGGATTTGCGCTTGGTGCGGAGATAGGAGTTTGTGCATTTTCAATTAATTCAAGTGCAACTGGATGGGCTGGCATTCTTATGGCTACGGTTTTAAGTCCAGCTGTGACAATGTCTGGGACAATTTGAGATTTAAATAAAACGAGTGTTAGAGGTCCTGGCCAGAATTTTTCAATAAGTTTAAAAGCTCTTTCATCAATTTGCGAGGTAAGTTTTTCAAGCCATTCAATTCTTGAGATATGAACTATGAGCGGGTCAAATGAGGGACGGTTTTTAACTTCAAAGATTTTTGCGACAGCGATAGGGTTTAAGGCGTTTGCTCCAAGCCCGTAAACTGTCTCAGTTGGAAAGGCGACAAGCCCACCTTCCTTGATAATTTTCCCGGCAAGTTTTATGTTCTCTGGAGATGCTTTAACTTTCATCGGTCAAAAGTGCTTAAATTTCTGAAATCTTTTCAAACGTATGCCAAAATTAAAATCTAAAAGCGAGGGGTTAAATCAAAACGCTATTAATTTTTAATCATTTTTTCTGGCACAGGCTTTGCATATTTAATTTACGGATTTTTCAAGTTTATAAAAAACAAAAAATTTGAGGTGAAAAACTATGGGAAAAATTGTTGGAATTGATCTTGGAACAACGAACTCTGTGGTTGCTGTAAAGATGGGAAATGATGTAGTTGTAATACCAACATCAGAAGGACCGAGGACTCTTCCATCTGTTGTTGCATTTACGAAGACGGGGGAGAGATTAGTTGGACATCCAGCAAAGAGACAGGCGATCACAAACCCAGAGAATACGATTTATTCAATAAAAAGATTTATGGGGAGGTTTTATGATGAAGTAATTGAGGAGGCAAGAAGAGTTCCATATAAAGTTGTTCGTGGTCCGAATAATACAGCAAGGGTTCAAATAGGGGATAGGGTTTATTCACCGCCTGAAATTTCAGCGATGATTTTACAAAAGTTGAAACAAGATGCTGAGGCTTATCTTGGTGAGAAGATAACCGATGCGGTTATAACTGTTCCAGCTTACTTTAACGATGCACAGCGTCAGGCGACAAAGGAAGCAGGTGAAATTGCGGGCTTGAATGTAAGGAGAATAATTAATGAACCTACTGCTGCCTCACTTGCTTTTGGTCTTGATAAAAAGGGCAAACAGATGAAAATTGCTGTTTTTGATCTTGGTGGTGGAACTTTTGATATATCAATTCTTGAAATTGGTGAAGGCGTTTTTGAAGTTAAAGGAACAAGTGGAGATACTCACCTTGGTGGGGATGATTTTGATCAGAGGATAATTGATTGGATAGCAGAGGAATTTTTGAGGCAGGAAGGTGTGGATTTGCGCAAGGATCCGATAGCATTGCAAAGGTTGAAGGAAGCTGCTGAAAGAGCGAAAATAGAGCTTTCAAGCCGACTTGAAACAGAAATCAATCTTCCATTTATCACCGCTACAAATACTGGACCAAAGCATTTACAAATGACGCTGACGAGAGCAAAATTTGAGTCGCTGATAGATGACCTGTTGCAAAAACTTATACCACCGTGTGAAGAAGCTTTGAGAAGAGCAAAATTAACAGTTGATGATATTGACGAAGTGATTCTTGTTGGTGGTTCAACGAGAATACCAAAAGTTCAGCAAATTGTTCGTGAGTTCTTCAGAAAAGAACCGAATAAGAGTGTTAACCCAGATGAAGCGGTTGCAATTGGTGCAGCTATTCAAGCAGCTGTTCTCGCTGGAGAAGAAAAAGATATTCTCTTGCTTGATGTGACACCACTTTCGCTTGGGGTTGAGACGCTTGGCGGAGTTATGACCGTTTTGATACCTGCTAATACAACGATCCCAACGAGAAAAACGGAGATATTTACAACTGCAGCTGATAATCAGACATCAGTTGAGATACATGTCTTGCAGGGAGAAAGACCTATGGCTAAAGATAATAGGACGCTCGGAAGGTTCATACTTGATGGCATACCACCAGCACCAAGAGGTGTTCCACAGATTGAAGTTACTTTTGATATTGATGCTAATGGAATTCTTCATGTTACCGCAAAAGATAAGGCAACGGGTAGAGAACAAAGCATAAGGATAACTGCGTCAAGTGGATTGACTAAAGAAGAAATTGAAAGGATGAAACGTGAAGCGCAAGAGCACGCCGAAGAAGATAGAAGAAAACGTGAAGAGGCTGAACTTAGAAATCAAGCTGACAATCTTGTTTACACAACTCGCAAACAGCTCCGTGAAATTGGAGATAAACTTCCATCTGATTTGAGGAGCAAGGTTGAAATGAAGGCGAACAAGCTTGAAGATATGATAAAAACAGGAGCACCTATTGCTGATATACGAGCTGGGATTGATGACTTAACAAGGGCTTGGAATGAAGCTTCAAACTATCTCTATCAACATGCAACATCAGGAACAGGTTACGGAACTGGTTATGCAAGTGGTGGTTCTCAAGAGTCGGAGACAAAGAAGGATGTTAAAGATGCGGATTATGAGATAGTTGATGATAAGGATAAGAAAGATAAAAATTAAAATCATGGGTTGAGAAATGCTTTTTCACAAGGCGAGGTTTAAAAACCTCGCCTTTTTTGTCAAAAATTAAATTAGGGAGGTGATAGCTGGTATGAATTGGAATAAATTCACGATAAAATCTCAAGATGCAATTCAGAAAGCGATGCAAATCGCAGCTGAAAGAAGTCATCAAGCTATTGAACCTGAGCATCTTCTTCTTGCTTTGATAGATGATGAGACAGGGCTTGTGAATTCAATTATAAAAAAGATCGGCGGGAATATACCTTACATAAAAAGCAGGTTAAATCAGTCAATTAGCAGATTCCCTCAGGTTCAAGGAGCTGGGCTTGGGAATCAATATATTTCACAGGGTTTGATGAAAATTTTTGATGATGCTTTAAAGGAAGCAAATCAGTTGAGGGATGAATATATAAGTGTTGAACATTTATTGATTGCCCTTTCAGAAAATAAAAACAACGACGCTGGTCGCATCCTTTCAGAGCAGGGTATTACGAAAGATACGATTCTAAAGGTTATGCGTGAAATTCGTGGTTCGCAGAGGGTGATAGACCAGAATCCAGAAGATAAATATCAAGCACTTCAAAAATACGGTCGTGATTTAACAGAGCTTGCTCGGCTTGGGAAACTTGATCCAGTTATCGGGAGGGATGAGGAAATTCGTCGTGTTATGCAAGTTCTTTCAAGAAGGACGAAAAACAATCCTGTTTTAATTGGTGAGCCAGGTGTTGGCAAAACCGCAATTGTTGAAGGCATCGCTCACAGAATTGTTCAGGGTGATGTTCCGGAAACATTAAAGAACAAGCGAATTTTTGCGCTTGATATTGGTGCTTTGATAGCCGGGACAAAGTATCGTGGAGAGTTTGAAGATAGGTTAAAGGCGGTTTTGCGTGAGATTCAAGAATCAAACGGCGAAATTATTCTTTTCATTGACGAGCTTCATACGATAGTTGGAGCTGGGGCAGCTGAGGGAGCGGTTGATGCAGCAAATATGTTGAAGCCCGCTCTTGCCCGTGGAGAGCTTCATGCAATTGGTGCGACAACGATTGACGAATATAGAAAACATATTGAAAAAGATCCAGCACTTGAAAGGAGATTTCAACCGATTCTTGTTGAAGAACCGTCCGTTGAGGATACAATCTCAATTTTGCGCGGTTTAAAAGAAAAATATGAGGTTCATCACGGCGTTAGAATTACCGATGCAGCGATCGTTGCAGCAGCTCAGCTGAGTCATAGATATATCACGGATAGATATTTACCTGATAAAGCAATTGATTTAATAGATGAAGCTGCTTCAAAATTGAGAATTGAAATTGATTCAATGCCTGAGGAACTTGATGAAATTGAAAGAAAGATCAAACAGCTTGAAATTGAACGTGAGGCTGTTAAGCGTGAATTGACTTCAAATTATGCAACCGATGTTGATAAGAAAGCAACGCAGAGAAAGCTTGAGGATATAGAACATGAACTTGCCTCCTTACGTGAGGAAAGAGATCGTTTAAAAGCTCACTGGCAAACAGAAAAGGAACTTATCAAATCAATTCGTGAGATGAAAGAAGAAATTGAAAAGGCTAAGATTGAGGCTGAGAAAGCAGAACGTGAAGGTGATTATGCAAGAGTTGCAGAGTTAAGGTACGGGGTTATACATTCGCTTGAGATGAGGCTAAAGGAAACAACTCAAAAACTTGCAGAAGTTCAAAAGGATTTGAGAATGCTTAAAGAAGAGGTTGATGCTGAAGATATTGCTGAAATTGTTTCTCGCTGGACGGGTATACCGGTTCAGAAAATGCTTGAAAGTGAGAGGACAAAACTTTTACATATGGAGGAGAGATTACATGAGAGAATAGTTGATCAAGAAGAAGCGGTCAAGGCTGTAAGCAACGCGATACGCAGGGCAAGAGCTGGACTTCAAGACGAGAGAAGACCAATTGGTTCGTTTCTGTTTATCGGGAGCACAGGGGTTGGAAAAACTGAATTGGCAAAAGCCCTTGCCGAGCTTCTCTTCAACGATGAAAATGCGATGATCAGAATTGATATGTCCGAATATATGGAAAGATTTTCCGTATCAAGATTGATTGGTGCGCCTCCTGGGTATGTTGGCTATGAAGAGGGTGGACAATTAACAGAAGCTGTGAGAAGAAAACCTTATTCAGTTGTTTTACTTGATGAAATTGAAAAAGCACACCCAGAGGTATTCAACATCTTGCTTCAGGTTCTTGATGATGGACGTTTAACGGATAGCAAAGGTCATGTTGTTAACTTCAAAAATACGATTATAATCATGACATCAAACATCGGTTCGCACATAATACACGAAAAAATGTTAAAGATGAACGAAGAGAACAAAGATAAAATTATGGAAGAGATAAGGAATGAGGTGATGCAACTTTTAAGACAAACGATAAGACCTGAATTTTTAAACAGGATTGATGAAATAATCTTCTTCAAACCATTAACGAAAAATGATATACTCAAGATAGTTGATTTACAAATCAAGCAGGTCAACAAGCGCCTTGAGAAAAATAATATGAAGATTGAACTTACAGATAAAGCGAAAATATGGCTTGCTGATATTGGTTATGACCCAACATTTGGTGCAAGACCTTTGAGAAGGATGATACAAAAACATATACTTGATCCGCTTGCTGAAAAAATACTTGCTGGTGAATTTATGAATGGAGATGTCGTTGTCGTTGATGTGGATTTTTATGGAAAACCGGTTTTCATTAAGAAAATTGAAGAGGTTGAAGTCGTTTGAATTTAAAAAATGGGGGCAAGTCGCCCCCAATTTTTTTATTTTCAAATCTCATATTCAATTGATAGGTTAAAATTTCTTATCGGGGCAAGGTTTCCGACTATCTCCACATAGTTATATTGTAAAATGTTATTTACATTTGCGAATACTTTTAACTTTTTTAACTCTATCCCAAATCTTGCATCAACGACATAGACTGGAACTCTCTCTTCGGCATCGGGGACGATAACCTTCAAAAGCTGGTCTATCCTTTCATATTTGCTGATGAACCTAAAATCCAAGCCAGCAAATAAAAATTTATAATTTACATTTGTATTTGCATAGAAAATGTGCTTTGGTCGGTATTTTAAAATCGCATCCTCACTTAAATCCCAAGGGAAAAGGTAAGTGTAGCCAAGGGAAAAGTTTATAAAACTTACAGCTGAAAAATTAACACCAACTTCTGCGCCCTGTATTCTCGCTTCAGTTACATTTTTAAATATAATTTTCCCATCTATGTCAAATACAGGCTCAATCAGATTCCAGTAGTGATTCCAAAATGTTGATAAATCAATCGCAATATAAGGCAGGGTTAACCTTGATCCAACTTCAAAAGATATTGCTCGTTCTGGTTTTAGAGATGGATTTGGTTTTACGGTTACACCAGCTGCTGTTGTACTTGTGAATGCTTCGCTTATGGCAGGAGCTCTGAAACCTGTTCCAACAGATGTCCTGATGTTAAATGACCGATTAATCTTATAAATCGCACTAAACTTTGGATTTATTTGTCCAGTGTATTTTAAAGAATCAAGTTTATATAAATCATTTCTCACACCAACGGAAATTGAAAGATTTTCGGAAAATTTGATTTCATCCTGAAAATATATTGCAATGGAGTGTGAGTTTCTCTTTCCAAATAGGGATGATTTGACATTGTTATAAGTTAAATCTATGCCAGCAATTAAGTAGTTTTTGTCGTCAGGTTGATAGTTGACTTGGGCTTCGGAATTTATGAAACCTGCGGTGCTTCTGTTTTGAGGAGTTGCGTTATCATTCCATTTATTTCTGAAAAAACCCAAACGAGCGATATAAAAAAGACGAGCGCTTAAAATTCTTTTATACTGTGCAAATGTAATAAACCTTTCTGAATTTACCATTGCTCCGACATCTTCATCCCTTGGTCTAAGGGCATTGCGCAGATTCTTCCAATAAAAGAATGTCTCATTTTTCTGGCGAAGGTAGTTGAAAATGAAATTTAAATTTGAAAATGGGGAAAAATTATATTTCAATTTTGTGAATAAGTTCCACCTGTGATAGTTTTGATTTTGTTTATATCCCTCATCAATGCTTCTTTGTATATGGATTAAAGAGGAAGTATTGTTGGTTGAAAAGTTTAAAGAGGCAAAGCCACCGTAGTAAAATCTATTTCTTTGGCTCCAGTTCCACTCTGGGTAATATGGTTTATCATACATTCCAAAATAAGTTCTGAAGCGAAATGCTCGTTTTGGCATTGTTTCTTTCGTTATAACATTTATCACTCCTCCTATTGCGTTTGAACCGTAGAGAGCCGAACCAGCCCCTTTTACTATCTCAATCCTGTCAATTTGCCAGACTGGTATAGCTTCCCATATAATTTCCCCGGCATCACCAGTCAAAAATGGCATCCCATCAAAAAGAAGCAAAACCCTTGAACCAGTTCCACGACTGTATCCACTTGAACCACGAATGTTAACTTGATACTGAATCATATTAACCCCGGGGACATAACGAAGTATATCATCAATTTGAAGGTTATTTCTATGTGAGATCAATTGTGATTCAACGACATGTGTGCTAACGGGGATTTCGCTTAAAATTTGTTCTCTTCTTGTCGCTGTTACAACAACTGGTTCAACTGTATATGTGGTTGGTTTTAATTCAACAGTTATGTTTGTCTCTTGCATAGGTAAAATTTCAACTTCAAATTTTTGAATTTCATATCCTATTGCAGATAATTTAATCATGTATTTCCCTGGGGGTATATTCCTGATTAAAAATTTCCCACTTGGATTTGTTGCTGCTCCGAGAAATGTATTTTCAATTATGATGTTTACTCCAAAGATTGGTTGTTTTGTCTCTGCGTCAATTACTGTTCCAGTTAAAGCGCCTTTCTGTTGCTGGCAAAATATGTGTGAAGTTATTAAAAATAAAAAAATAAAAATCTTCATTTTGAAGACTCATTTTGTTTTGTAATCAAAAGCCCAATTATTTCAGAAAACTTAAATGGCTGTGGTGGGGGATTGTTAAAATCACATGTTATATTAATTCCACGGAGAAACTTGCCAAAGGGAATATAAATCGGCGTCGGGATTGTGTCGTTTTGGGTTGTGTCGTAAACGCCGATTGCTTTCCAGTCTGAGAAGATATTTGAGCCGTATTGGAGGGCAACAACGACATATTCCCATTTACCAGTGTCGGCGGAGACTTCGTATTTCACAGAATCAACTTTAACTGGCAATGATTGGCTAAATTTTGCTTTGCCTTCAATAACTTCACTTATTATGTTTTGTGGTGGGTAATTTCTGAAAGCGACAACTCTTAAATCATAAACGCTATCAGGCCATGTTCCTTTAAAATAAACAGTTCCGCCAAATCCTGGCTCTTCATATTGTTCTGGTGGTTTTAATCCGTGGTCACAAGAGTAGAATAGCAGGAAAAGAGGAAGTAAAAATTTTACTCTCATATTTGTAAAACTTGATTTATTTTTTTATCTTTTAAAAGTCAAAAATAAAACCTTAACACTGATGGCAAAGCCAAAAGAGAAGAGAGCGAGAGGAATTTTTCAAAAGCATGAACTTTCTTTTTCAAAGAAAAATTTCTTATTCCTTATTTTCGGCATTGTTTTAATTTTTATCGGGTTTTATCTTATGGCAATCGGTGATGTTGATGATTTTGTCGCTGTTACACTTGCTCCAATTATTTTGTTTATTGCTTATGTTTTGATTATACCATTTGGAATTTTGAAGAAATTCAAAAACGAGAAAGGTTAACCCTTTTTCAAGCTTCGTCCGAGTTTTTCTTCAACGCTTTTAACTTTGCTTTCAAGTGCTCCAGATCTGCCCTTTCTGTAGTCCACTTTGATTGTGATTGATATTCTGTTGCAATCTACTTTTAGTGCTTCAAAGCATTTCTTAATTGTGTTGAATACATCGTCCCATTCGCCTTCAATTATCGTTCCCATTGGGGTTAATCTGTATTCAAGTCCGCTTTTATCAACTATGTCAAGGCATCTTGCGACAAATTTGCTGACGCTTTCGCCTTGACCTATTGGAGTCATGCTAAATTCACAAAGAAGCATTTTAAAGATTTAATTTTGTTTTTTATTCAAGTGCTCTGTATATAAACTTTTGATGCAATCGCCACAGAAGTAGTAGAGTTTTTCAATTCCGATGGCTCTTTCAACGAGGTTTTCTTTATCAAAAAATCGTCCGCAAAGGGTGCACTTGACCTTTAAATTGAATGGGTTGGAACTCCTCTCTTGTTTCAAAATTAAACCGTATCCATAAAAGATCGCAAATATGACTATCAAGACGATAACTGCAATCCCAATTAAACCAACCATCTTTCATCTTTCTTTCTTTATAACATACTTTTCGTATATCTCCCGAAGTCGTTTCATTGAAAGTGAGTCAAGGTCTTCGTCATCTTTATGTCTTTTTAAAAACATTTCAAAGTCATACTTATCTTTTCCTTTTAATCGGTAGGAGATTCTTTGAAGTTCCTCAATCATCTTTTTTTGTTCGGCGTATGTGGTCATTTTTATAGGTTTGTTAAGTTTTTAAAATGAATAAGTTATTCCAAGCGTGAAGGTCATCGTGTCAAAATTAATGCGCTGTCTGAAAGGCGCAGGGTCAATTTGAATGATATAGCCGTTATAATTTATCCGATTGTCTGTGAATTTGCTTTCAACTTCAATAATTGGATCACGGAATTTCAGTTCCAGCCTCGCTCCAAATTTATCAGAGAAATTATATATAACTCCCGACATAACTTGGATTCCAATGTTTACAGGTGATTTTTGAATTTCACTATTGACATTTGCGATTGACTTTGTAAATTTCCCCATGTAAGCCCCAGCTCCACCACCAATGTAGATGTTCCATCTCTGTGAGCTAAAGGGTGCAACGAAAAATAAACTTAATTCTCCAATGTAAATTCTAAATCTATCTTCAACGGGAATTTTTAAAATCTGGTTTGATATTCTTCGTGTTAAGTGATCGTCAATTTTTTTATCAACCGCTTCTATTGAAAATCCAACTAAATATCCGTCTTTAAATTCGTATCTAAAATCACCCGAGATTCCAACCCAACCATTAACCTCGGTTGAAAGCTCACGTATCCCTCTGTCGCTTGAGATAACATTTGGATAAACGAAAGCCGAGAGAATGTAGTTAAAATTTAATGAGACAGCTTTTTTTGATTGTGTAGCTGAGATGTTTGTAAGCAGTGGGATTATCAAAATTAAAATTTTTGCATATTTGAGATACATGACAAATTTATTAAAAACATTCGTTTTTATGTCTTATCTGTCAAATCATTGCTCAAAATACAAAGAACGGTTGTCAACTATTTTCGCATTTTTCTTTAGGTTATCAAGCCAAATGAAAAAGAGAGTGTTTCTTTTCTCGTTGTAAATTTGTTCCTTGAGTGTTTCATATTGAGATTTGTATGCGGAGGAATCAAAAGGTGTTTTGTTTACGAGCTGAATGATGTAGACAAATGAATTACCCTTTATCGGTTGTGAGATTTGGTTTGGTTTCATGTCAAGAAGTTTGCCAAGGACATTTTCGTCAGAGCCAATTCCTGGGATTCCACCCGAGAGTGTAAAACCAGATGCTGTTTTCACCTCAATCGTTGAATCAAATTTTGTTATACCATCAAGCCCTTCATTTTCATTAAGTTTCTTTCTTAAGTCTGCAAGATAATCAAAGGCTTTATTTTTAAGTTTTTCTCGCCTTATTCTAACTTTGATGGCTTCTCTAACTTCTTCAAGCGGTCTTATTCCAGCTTCTTTGATTTCTGTTATTGTAAAGACTGCAAAACCACCTTTGATTTTGAAAACGGGACTAACGCTTCCGATCTTGTTTGAGAATGCCCAGTCAGAAATTGTCTTATTGAGTCCGATTCCAGGGATGGGTGAATCTTTTGTGAAAGGTGGGGTTGTTTTGATGTCAAGTCCAAGCGCTGAAGCTTCTTGAACAAAATTTTTCCCGCTAACTGTGTGACTGAAATCCTGAGCTCGCTTTCTTTGAGATTCTATTGTTTCAGAGCTTGCCCTCACACTTAATTTTAAATCTGCGATTTTAAGCTCACGATTATCTTTTGCTACAACCTTGATAATGTGAAGTCCGTATTGTGTTCTTACAGGACCGACTATTTCACCTGGTTTTGCTTTGAAGCAGGCTTCTTCAAATTCTTTTACCATTCTTCCTCTCCCGAACCATCCGAGGTCCCCACCTTTTCGGGCTGTTGCTTGATCAACTGAAAATGTCCCAGCAAGCTTTGCAAAATCTTCGCCTTTTTTCGCAAGGGCAAGAATTTCTTTGGCAAGTTTATATGATTCCGCTGTGTCCCGAGACACTGGGACGAGAATATGACTTGCTCTCACAAATGTATCGGAGCCTTTGCGCTCATCAAGGATTTTAATGAGATGGAATCCATCGCTTAATTTCAACGGTCCGACTATCTCATTGACTTCTTTATCCCAGACCTCGTTTTCAATTTCAGGTAAGAGCTCACCATGTTTGAAAAATACATCAGAGTAGGGAATTTCAGAGTAATTTTTTACGAGTTCAACGAAATCAGCCCCTTGGAGCGCTTGTTGTTTGAAGTTTTCAAGTTCTCTTAAAACAGATGCGGAATCTTCCGAGGAAGGCGCATCTGAAAAGACGACATACTTTAATCTTCTTGTTTCTTGGATTCTGAATTCATCTTGATGGATTTTGTAATATTCTCTGATTTCGTCATCGTTTGGTTCGGTTATCTCTTTTGCAAATTTATTCGGGTCAAGCGAGATATATTTTATTTCGTATCTTGTGTTTTGTTTTTCAAATCTTTCTTTTATCTCACCATCACTTACACGAATGCTTGCAAGAAGACGACTTTGAAGTTTCTCTGTTAATTTTTGCGCTTTCAAAAATTTCTCAACCTCAATCCAAAATTGTCTTGCTTGTGGCGTTGTTGATTTCAGGGCTCGCTCAAGCAGGGTTCTATCTATGTTTCCGGTTGAATCAACAAAATTTCGCTTCACTGGTTCAGGAAGCGTCTCAGGTGAATTTAAAACCCAGTCGCTTATTTCTTCGTCTGTTACTGTTATCCCAAGTTTTTTTATCTCCTGTTCAATTAGTTTTCTGGTGACGATTTGTTCCCAGACCTGATTTCTTAATTGTTCAAGCATGAAATCATCAGGATCGTTTCCTGTTCTTTGCTTATAATTTTCAATTTCAAATTCAAGCGCTTGGTTGAACTCTTGATAGGATATTTCCTCGCCGTTAACTTTACCTATGGGTTCACGATAAGCGCCTTCCCTGTGATGTCTCCCTGTTATATCCATTCCCCAATCAAGGACAATGGTGAGAAGGAAAAGGATTACGAGTGACAAAAGAATTGCGGGTAAATTATCTCTCATTTTAGCCATTATTGGCATGGTGCGTCTTTCACCTCAAATTATTTTTGGAATTTTTGATTAAATTTAATTGAAACGAGCTTAAAAATCAAAAGATGTGGTGCAGGATAAAGATTAGCGTTTTTATTTGGGTTATATTGCTTAGTTTTGCATGATAAACCACAATAGGGGAAGTCAAACCTGAAACAATCTATTTTATTGCCAATTGTTTTTGGTTTTAAAAATTTTTAGTTTTAAGTGTAAAAATTAACAGAAATTACAACGAAATATCACAAGGCAATTTCAAATCAATCAGCGTTTTTAAATGCAAAGTAATTTGTGAATTAAAAATAAACAATTCAAGGGAAATGAAAGACTTAAAATCTTGCCTATTTGTTTTACTCTTGTGGTTGACATCTATTGAATTTATGTTTTCACAAACTAAAATAAGCGGATATTTGCAATACATGTATCGTGTTGAATTTGAGGAAGATAAAATTACGGAAACATTTACACCTGGAACGATTAATTTAAAGGTTGGTGGTTCTTTAAGTAAGCATGTTAAATGGGTGATTCAATTTGGTGTCAAGGAGTTGAGTTTTAATAAGTTTTTGAAAGATTACAACATTGAACTTGTTGATCCATTTCCTGGAGTTAAAGGGTTTGAGATTAGGTTAGGTCAGTTTAAGTATCATTGGTCAATTGAGAGAAAAGAATCTTCATCTGAAAGGAAAACAATCTATCGTTCGCAGGTTGTTTCGGCACTTGTTGCTGATAGGGATCGGGGGCTTGAAATATCATATGCTGGGGTAAAAAACTTTTATTTTGCACTTGGTCTTTGGAATGGAGAGGTTGTTTATAAAAATCCTGGAACAATTTATGAGACCATTGATTATACAAGAAACATGGATGATTCAGATGCGAAGAAAGATATAACTGGTTATGTAAGTTATGATTTTAAAGGTAATAGCGGAAATCTTGTAACTTTAAGTGGCGCTTTGCTTATTGGTTCAAATGGGAGGATGAATGTAAGGGATAAGGAAAGATATGGTTTTGGGTTAAACGCACTTCTAGTAAATTCAAATTTGCATCTGAGGGGAGAATTTATATTTGGAAATGATGGCGATATCAGGAAGCGCGGTTATTACATGCAGTTGAGTTATAAATTTTTTGATTATTTTGAGCCAGTTATTAAATATGAATTTTGGGATAATGATATTAATGTCAAAGGTGAAAGCAAGTGGTTGACAGTTGGGGTTTATTCAAAAGTTATGGAGCAAGTGGTTTTCAGGGTCAATTATATTAAAAAAATTGAGAAGCCAATAGATGTTAATAATGATGAGTTGATGTTTATGGCGCAGGTTAGTTTTTAAATTCCGGACTTTATTTAACCTTTTATATTTCCTATTGGTCTTAATGCAGCGACTTTTCTTGATATTCCGGCTCTGTCAACTGCTTCTACTACATCTGAAATGTTTTTGTAGGCAACCCCAGCTTCTTCAACGAGCCCAGATTTTGAAGCAGATCTTACATATATACCGCGTTCTTCCATTTGTTTGACAAGTTGATTGTAGTTTATTTCTTTTTTCGCTTTATGTCTGCTCATTGTTCTACCACTGCCATGGCAGGTTGAGCCAAATGTTTCTTCCATAGCTCTTTTCGTGCCAACGAGTAAATAAGAACCAGTTTCCATTGAGCCACCGATTATAACAGGTTGACCTGTATCTCTATAGATTTCAGCAAGTTCTGGATGTCCCGGACCAAATGACCTTGTTGAGCCTTTTCTGTGGACAAGGAGTTTTTTGATTTTTCCGTCAACTTCATATTCCTCTGCTTTTGCGATGTTGTGAGCAACATCATAAACAAGATGCATTTCAAGATCTTGTGCAGATTTCTTGAAAATTTTTTCAAAGGCTTCCCTGACTCTGTGAAGAATAACCTGACGATTTGCGAAAGCCATGTTAGCTGCACAGAGCATTGCAGAGTAATAGTCCCTTCCCTCTGGTGAGTCTATCGGGGCACAGGCGAGTTCTTTGTCAAGAAGTGGAATCCCGTATTTTTTCATAGCGTCAAGAAAAACTTTGAGATAATCTGTTGCGATTTGATGTCCAAATCCTCTTGAACCGCAGTGAATCATCACAACAATTTGACCTTCCTGTTCAATTCCAAAAGCATTCGCAATGTTATGATCAAAAATTCTATCAACGACTTGAATTTCAAGGTAGTGGTTTCCTGATCCAAGTGTTCCAAGTTGATCTATTCCTCTTTCTCTTGCCTTTTTACTTACCTTTGACGGGTCAGCTCCTTTTATTGCGCCGTGTTCTTCAATTCTTTCAAGGTCTTCTTTCCATCCGTAGCCATGTTCAACGCACCAGCGTGCACCTTTTACCATAACCTCATCAAATTGGGAATTTGATAGTTTAACAAATCCAGTTGCACCAACCCCTGTAGGGACAGTTTGGAATAGTAGATCAACCAGTTGTTTTAATTTAGGTTTCACTTCTTCAATTGTTAAGTTCGTCTTTACAAGTCGCATTCCACAGTTTATGTCAAATCCTATTCCTCCAGGGGATATCACTCCGTTTTCAAAATCAAACGCAGCAACTCCGCCAATTGGGAAGCCATAGCCCCAATGTCCGTCGGGCATGCATAAGGCATACTTTTGAATTCCTGGAAGACAGGCGACATTTGTTACCTGTTCAAAGACTCCTTCATCCATTGAGTCAAGAAGTTGTTTTGTAGCGTAAATTCGTGCTGGAACAAGCATTCCTTTTTTATATGTTTCGGGTATTTCCCACACAACTTCTGAAATTCTTTTGATCTCCTTTGGTGCTGGCATTTTCGCTTTAGGAGTGTTTATTTTTATTGCGTTAGTAATTTACTAAAAATTTTCAAGCGATGCCAAAAATCTTTGAATTGTTTATAGGCTGTTTTCGGCTGGCTTATAGAGTATTTTGGAAGTTGTTAATTCGTAAATTTTGCGTTTACATTTCCTTTGCTCCTGAACTATGGCAGACAATACATGGTTTCTTCCAATCAAAATTTTCAAAGTCAAAAACAAGTGCGTAAGTTAAACCTTTATCTGTCCAAGAGAGGATGTTAAAGCCATCTTTTGTATCAAGATAGAAATCAATATCTTTGAAATTGACTTTTCTTTTACCGTATGGGCTTGCGCTTTTTGATGGGGCAACAAGCAATGTCATCGGGCGACCATCCATTTCATAAGATACAAGTGCAGCATAATCATTATTCAACGCCACAAGTCGTGCGCCCTTTATGCGATATGGTTGATTTGAAGGATCAGGATAGCGGGGAAGGCGAAAATTAAACCTTAACTTCCCATCAAACCAATTTGAAATCTCCCCTTCGGAAGATGTTTCTATCTCAAGTGGTAATTGACCCCGAATTTGACGCATATGGTTTTCAATTGCTATCTTTACAAAATCAGTGCGGTTTGAGTAAAAGTAAAGAGCGGATAGAGCGGAGATGGTTAAAATTACAACAACTATAGCAAAGACAGCATATTTTAAAGCTTTGCTGCTTTTAGGTTTAAATTCCTCAATCTGTTTTATAAGTTCAGTTTTGAAGTCGCCAAAATCAATTTTTATTTCATCTTTCAGAGATCTTATTGAATCAACAAAATCACGCTGTTGTTTTAAGATTTGAGCGCATTCACGGCATTCTTTTATATGTTGTTTAAAAAGTTCAAGTTCTTCTCCAGCAAGTTCTCCGTCAAGATATAGGTTGATCCATATTTTTATTGTTTTATGATCTATCATCGTTGTTTTTTTCGTAAATTTTTAAAAAAACTTCTTTTAATTTTTCTCTTGCTCTGTTTAGCCTTGACATAACAGTTCCAAGTGGGCAATCCAAAATTTTTGAAATTTCATTATATGAGAAATCTTCAAAATATCGCAAAATAAGAATTTCTTTATAAGCCTCTGGTAAATCGTTCAACGCCTTCAATAGTAATTGACGCATTTCATTATTAATTAACAATTCCTCTGGATTTATATTCCATTCATCGCCCACATTTTCAATTGTTTCTTCAAGATAAACGGGGGATATTTGGTTTCTTTTTCTTTGGTTTATCCACAGGTTTCGCATTATTGTAAAAAGCCATGCTTTCACATTTGAATTTTCGTCAAGAGAGTTTATGCTTTTTAATGCTTTATAGCAGGTCTCCTGCACTAAATCTTTTGCATCTTCTTCGTTCCCTGTAATTACAACTGCGTATCGTAATAGTGAGTCAATTGAGTTGATTATTTCTTTTTTAATTTTGTCAAACATGTGTTAATTTACAGCAAAGGTTGCTTTTCAATCATAACAAAGATAGCAAAAAGAAGTTTCGGATTCAAAATTTATTGTGACAAGATACAATTTCAAAGAAATTACGGTGAGTAAATGGTGTGGAAAATATCAAAGTTGTTTAAAGAATTTTTTGAAAGTGAGCGAACTGGTGGATTGCTTTTGGTTATTTGTACTGTTGTTTCTCTGTTTATTGCTAATTCTCGGTTTGGGGAAATGTATGTGAATTTTTTTCATTTAAAACTTGGTGGTTTGACGATAGAGCATTGGGTAAATGATGGTTTGATGACAATTTTTTTCTTGCTTATAGGTCTTGAGTTGGAGAGGGAAATTTATAAGGGTGAGCTTTCAAACATTAAAGATGCTCTCTTACCGTTTTTTGGCGCATTGGGTGGTTTATTGGTTCCAGCTGGGATTTATATGATTTTCAACTATGGTAGTGAGACTCAATCGGGTTTTGGAATACCTATGGCAACAGATATTGCTTTTGCATTAGGGATTTTGTCCTTGTTGGGCAATAAAGTGCCAACTTCTTTAAAGGTTTTTTTAACTGCCCTTGCTGTAATTGATGATTTAGCAGCGATATTGCTTATAGCGATTTTTTATACAAGGGGAATTATTTTGATGAATTTGTTAATTGCAGTTTTTATTTTCGTTTTGCTGTTGGTAATCAACAAATTAGGGGTGAAAAATCTTTTTCTTTATATAATTTCTGGCGTTGTAATGTGGTATTTTATGCTTAATTCAGGCGTTCATGCTACTATATCGGGTGTGTTGTTGGCATTTGCGATCCCATTTGATTTTCATGAAGACGAAAAATCTCCGTCACATGTTTTGCAACATTTTCTTCATAAGCCGGTTGCGTTCGTTATTTTGCCAATTTTTGCTTTGGTAAATACTGCAATTTTTATAAATAGTGGTGTTTTGGGGCAAAGTTTGATTCAAAATTATAGCTTGGGCATTGCTCTTGGACTAATTTTGGGTAAGCCATTAGGAATTTTCGTTGCAACTTTTTTATCTGTAAAGTTAAGAATTTGTGAGCTTCCAGAAGATTTGAATTGGAAAGTGATCTTTGGGGTTGGTATCTTAGGCGGGATAGGATTTACGATGTCAATTTTCATTACTTTGCTTGCTTTTGATGATCCTGTAATAGTCAGCGGCGCTAAGTTAACCATATTGATTAGTTCAACTATAGCTGGAGTTTTAGGATTCATGTTTTTGAATCTTTTTTTGAGGGGGGAAAATTAAAGTGGAGCCGACGGGATTCGAACCCGTGACCTCCAGAGTGCGATTCTGGCGCTCTCCCATCTGAGCTACGGCCCCTTAATTCACCTAAAATATATGAATCTTAATTTGGAAAAACAAATTTTCAGTTGGAATAAACAGGTGGTTTAACTTGTCTTATGTAAGTGGAAGATGAAAAATAAAAAAGAAAAAACCATGCGGAACTTTAAAATCTTTTACCATGTGGTTTTGTTTTTCATTGTGTTTATTCTTTCCTTTATATCCATCAATGGGGAAAAGGTGAATTCATCTGCTAAAGCAAGTTATGATGTTAAAATTCCGCTTGGGATCCCAAAAGATTTATGGGAACTTTTCATTCCCCCAGATAATCCTATAACTCCTGAAAAAGTTGAACTTGGGCGAAAGCTTTACTTTGACAAGCGTCTCTCTATTGATAATACTGTTGCATGTGCTACTTGTCATGATCCGAAATTTGCATTTGCTGAAAACAAGAAGGTAAGTGAAGGGGTGAGTGGAAAGAAGGGAGCAAGAAATGCTCCAACGGTTTTAAATGCTATGTTTTTTGAGCAACAATTCTGGGATGGGCGAGCTCCGACATTGGAAGAGCAGGCGAAACAACCGATAATTAACCCAATTGAAATGGGCATGCCAGATCACGATGCCGTCGTTAAAAAACTTAAAGGGATTCCCGAGTATGTTGAGTTGTTTAAGAAAGTTTTTGGTGGAGAGATAACAATTGATAAGGTTGCACAGGCTATAGCTGCTTTTGAGAGAACCCTTCTGACGGGAAACTCGCCTTTTGATAGGTTTATCGCTGGTGACGAAAATGCAATAAGTGAGTCTGCAAAAAGGGGATGGCAGTTGTTTCAAGGTAAAGCAAGATGTATTACATGTCATGAATTCAACCGTTCAAATCCATTTTTCACAGATAACAAATATCATAACATTGGCGTTGCGATGAATAAAGAAGGTTTTGCTGATCTTGCCAGAAAAGCCGAATTGCTTGCAAAACAAGGTCAACTTGATAAAAGAAAACTTGATGAGCTTGCGCTTGACCCCGCATATTCGGAGCTCGGGAGATTTCTTGTAACATTTAATCCCAAAGATATCGGTGCGTTCAAAACCCCAACTTTGAGAAATGTTGAACTTACAGCTCCATACATGCACGATGGGAGCGAGGCAACGCTTATTGATGTGATTGAGTTTTACAATAGAGGTGGAAATGAAAATCCAAATCTTTCTGGTGAAATGAGACCGCTTAATTTAACTGATCAAGAGAAACAGGATCTTGTTGAATTTTTAAAAGCATTAACAGGTGAATTTCCGAAGGATTTTCCTGAAAACAAATAAATAAAAAAGGAGGTGCAAAGCTATGCCAAAAATGCCAAGTGAGAAAAAAGAGGAACGATACTTAAAGGAGCGTGAGGAATTTTTCAAGAAATTGCCTAAGCTAAACCGAAGGCAATTTATCAAGGTTGCAATGGCTTCGGCAGCTGTTGCTCTTGCGAAGAATCAGTTTCCGCCACATTCGTTCCAGCTCGTTGAAGCAGTTGAAGCAAAACAAGGTGGTGGGACAGAAGTTAAGTTCAGGTTTGCTTATATTTCAGACACGCATCTTTATGAAAGAAAACTTAACGAAAGATTTGTCCGCGCTGCTTTAAAAGCGGTTCAGGATGTAAATGCTCTTGATCCACAACCCGACTTCGTTTTATTCGGAGGGGATTTGGCTCAACTTGGACAGCCCGAAGAGTTAAAGCTTGGCAAAGAAATTTTAAGTGAGGTTAAAGCGAAAGTTTATATGATGGTTGGAGAACATGATTGGTATCTTGATCTTGGAGAAAAATGGATTGAACTTTTTGGTCAACCATATTATTCGTTTGATCATAAAGGAGTTCACTTTATTGTGTTAAATTCTGTTCTTGTGGATGATTACTGGACAGAGGCAAAGATGACGCCGATGGAGAGGATGAAGTTTATGGCTCAACTTGATAATCCGAAAGGAAGACCGTTTACAGTTGGAAGAGGTTATGGGGATGTTGGGAAAAAACAATTTGAATGGCTGAAGCAAGATCTTGCTAAAGTTTCAAAAGATACACCGATAGTTGTGTTTTCCCATTCACCGCTTTATAAGTATTATAAACCATGGAACTTCTGGACAGATGATGCTGAAGAGGTTCAAGCGTTGTTGAGACCGTTTAAAAATGTTACCGTGATCCATGGGCACACACATCAACCTGTGTTTAACAGGATCGGGAATATTAACTTTTACGGTATGCTTTCAACCGCTTGGCCTTGGCCATATGCACCGACTGGGCTTCCGAAATTAACAATCAAAATGAATAGAGCTGATCCATTTGATCAGTTTGATGGAACAGGCGATGGGACAGTTGAAATCCTTGGAAATGGGAAAGCAAATAAAATTTATAATCTCTGGAGTAGAGAGCCTATGAGAGTTACAGCAAGATATCTTGAATCAGGTGGAAAAGAGGAAGTTCCACCAGTTCCAGTTGATCCATCGTTTTAAAAATAAAATTTTAAGGAGGAATTCTTTATGAGAAGCAAAATTTTTATGTTTGCACTTATTTTTATTGTTGGTATATTTTTGAATGGCAAGAATGATTTAAGCGCAATTGAAGGTAAAGGTGATAAAAAAGCCGAGAAAAAAGTTATAACTGCATGCGATGGTGAAACACAGATTGTTTTAAACGATGTATCAAAAAATGAAGTCATGTCAAGGGAAAAAGCTCAAGAGGTCGCATCTATGCTTTTGACGACTTATCAACAGCAAAAGAAATATCAATCAACTAAGTTTACAAGAAGAGATTCTCTGATCTGGGAAAGAGAACTCAAAGCTATGATTGAGGAAGGATATAAATGGTTTCATGACCCATCGCTTGGAACAAATGGGATATCCTGTGATATGTGTCATCCCGACGCAACAGATACACACCCTGAGACATATCCGAAGTTTCAAATTCAGCTGAAAAAGATCGCTCTTCTTAGAGATATGATAAACTGGTGTATTGAAAATCCGATGGAAGGTAAGCCACTTAAAGAAGACGACCCACGGATGAAAGCAATAGAAGCTTATATAATCTGGGCTCGTGCGAATCAAGACCCAAGACCCCATGCAAAAACGCTCAACCCTGGGAGGAGATGATTCAATTTTTTCGCTTTGTTGATTAAAACCCCCAGCATTGGCTGGGGGTTTTTTATTTTTGCTCAATAATCCCCTTCAGATGCTCAATATTAGCCACCTCAAAATTAAAATTCCGATAAAACCTTCAAAATTTTCACAAAAATTGAATGGCATAGGCTTTGTCTTAATTTTTAGAGATTTAACAAAATATAGGATTTAAAATGGCAGATAAAGTTTTATCTCAGCAACAATCAGCGGTTGTATCTGAACAGGTGAATAAAACCAGTAAAAAAACAATTTTTTTGGTTTCCATTCCCATTGTCATTTTACAAATAATAATTGCTTACCTTCTTGTTCTTGATTTGAATTCAAAGGCAGGGGCGGGGAATTCTCAAGCTCATACACAGGGGCAAAAAGCAAAACAGCAAACAATGGAAAAGGCAACAGCCGATGAATATAAAATTACTGAAACAGAATTTGTTAGTACCCATCCTGAATTTCTATTTGTCGTAAAGGATTTAATTGTCAATCCAGCTGGAACTGGGGGTATGAGATATCTTTTAACGAGCGTTGGAATTGAGGTAACAAACGAAAAGGTGTTTGCTGAAATTCAAACCAAGGAAGTTATAGTAAATGATATTTTGATTAATGTTCTCTCAAGCAAAACACTTGAGGAGTTAACAGATGTGACAAAGCGAAAGGAATTGAGGCGAGAGATAGCTAATAAGATTAATGAGATCCTTACACAGGGAAGAGTACAAAATGTTTATTTCAGCAAATTTATAGTCCAGTAAAAAATCAGAGGAAAGAATGCCAGAGATTTTGTCGCAGCAGGAAATAGACAGTTTGCTTGCTGGTTTAAGCGCAGGTAAATCTCCAGTGGAGATAATATCAAAGCAAGAGGAGAAAGAAGTTGTCCCATATGAATTCCGTCGTCCAAGCAGAGTTTCAAAAAATCAAATTAGAACAATTCAAACTCTTCATCAAAATTTCGCTGAATCGCTCGGCTATTATCTAACGAGTCGCCTTCAGACACCTGTGACAATTCAAGTTGAAAATGTTGATCAACTTTTTTACTCTGAATATATACTTTCAATTGAGAAGCCAAGTGTTATTTTCACCCTTTCCGCTGGTGAGGGGAGAGGAGAAATTATTTTTGAAGTTGGGCTTGAACTCTCTTTTATGTTGATTGAAAAACTTCTTGGCGGGAGCATTGAAACTTTGGAAATTGGAAAGAGAAAAATTGCAAGGGCTTTAACACAAATTGAACAAAACTTAATAAGAAGCATAGTTGAGCGTTCAACTTCTGACCTTGAGAAAGCGTGGAGCATAATTGATACATTCAAGTTTAAAATTATAAAATATGAAAGCGACCCTGACATAGTGCAAATTGCTCCATCAAGTGAAATCGTCCTCGTGATTTCTTTCATCGTCACACTTGGGGATAGAAATTACAGAATGAGTATATGCTATCCTGTTTTTGTTATTGAGGAAACGCTTGCTAAGATGACACTCCAAAGGTTTATGAGTGTTAGGAAATATACATCCGAGGAATATACAAAATATATTGCTGAGAAAATAAAAACAACTAAAGTTCCAGTAATTGTTGAGCTTGGACAAAGTGAAATTACGCTTGCCGATCTTATAAACCTCAACATAGGTGATGTGATTCTTCTTAATACAAAGGTTGATTCAGAAGTTAAAATTTATATTGCGGGGAAATTAAAACTTTATGGAAAACCAGGGGTTTTCGGAGGCAAAAAAGCCGTCAAAATAACAAAAATTGCAACTAATGAGGAGGGATGAAATGGAAAAAGGGCAACCCTTAACTCATGATGAGGTAAAGAATGCAGAATTTCAAAGTTTTGAATCTTCAACATCTGAACAAAATCTACAGGGCGAAAAATTGATAAATAGCAAACTTGAACTTTTATTTGATGTTATGTTGCCCGTTTCAATTGAACTTGGCAGAACAACGATGTTGATAAAAGATATACTTGAGCTTGACCGTGGTTCAATAATTGAACTTGATAAACTTGCAAGTGAACCAGTTGATGTGATCGTTAACGGGAAAAAAATTGCTGAGGGTGAGGTTGTCGTGATTGATAAACATTTTGGGATCAGAATTACAAACCTTGTTGCCGTTGATGAAAGGTTAAAAAATGTTAAAAAGTGAAAATGCTTGGGATAATTGTTAAGACATTTCTTTCATTTTTTTTGATAATTACCTTGATGTTTCTTGCTTTTTATATTTTGAGAAAGTTTCATTTGCCAGTCTCAAATTTCTACAGCTCTGAAGTTGGAATGAGAATTTACGGGAGGTTGCAAATTCAACCAAGAAAATCAATTTACATTGTCAGGGTTTTAAACAGGGTTTTGATAATTGGTGTGAGTGAAAATTCAATTAATCTTTTAAGTGAGATAAATGACCCTGAATTTATTCGGGCACTTGACGAGCTTTATTCACCTGTGGAGCGAAAAGATGGAAAGTTTTTTATTCTAAAATAGGGGAGGTGTGTTTGAATGAGAAAATTCGTTTTATTATTAATTTTTGTTTTATCCTTTTCAATTGCAAATGCGCAGACAAATTCGGCTGAAAAAATTACTTTTCCAGTTCCGAAAATAACCGTTGAGGTTGGGAAAGCGCAGAAATCGGAAGATGTTGCGGTGACATTGCAGATTCTATTTTTAATGACCATTCTCTCGCTTGCACCCGCGATAATTATTTTGACAACCTCCTTCACAAGGATAATTGTCGTTTTCCATTTTTTGAAGCAGGCCCTCGGGGTTCAACAAATGCCACCAAGCCAAGTCCTTGTCGGGCTTGCTCTTTTCTTAACATTTTTTATTATGTCTCCAGTTTGGGATAGAATCAACAAGGACGCAATTCAACCTTACCTCAAAAATGAAATAAATCAGGAAGAAGCATACAACAGGGCGATAAAACCGATTCGTGAATTCATGTTTAAACAAGTTCGTGAGGATGACCTTGCTCTCTTTGTATCGCTTTCAAATCTCCCAAAACCTAATAACAAGGATGAAATACCAACCCATGTCCTGATCCCAGCTTTCGCTATAAGTGAGTTGAAAATTGCCTTTCAAATTGGATTTTTAATTTATATACCATTTTTGATGATTGATTTAATTGTTGCAAGCGTTTTGATGTCAATGGGGATGATCATGCTTCCACCCGTGATGATTTCACTTCCATTTAAAATTTTGCTTTTCATTTTAATTGATGGTTGGCATCTTGTCGTCCAATCGTTGATCCAAAGTTTTCGTTAAAATAAAAAATTAAATGTTCGGATGACGGAGCAATTCATAATTCATCTTGCAAGAGAAACATTCTTCACAGCACTTTTAATCTCAGCTCCGATTCTTATAGCCTCAGCCATTGTTGGATTGATAATCTCAATCTTTCAATCAGCGACTTCAATAAATGAGATGACCTTGACTTTCGTCCCAAAACTTGTAGTTATAGCAATTGTTATAGTTATTTCTTTGCCGTGGATAATTGATGTCATCGTTACTTTCACACGGGAATTGTTCAGCCAGATACCAAACATAGCGAAGTGATTTGATGGAGTTTTATCTTTCAACATTTTATGTTTTTATTTTGATTTTTGTTCGTGTTTTGAGTTTTCTTTCAACAGCTCCACTTTTGGGGCATTCTGTTTTGCCCTTTCAACTGAGGTTCTGGTTGGGCATTTTTTTAAGTTATACTCTTTTGTTCCTCGTTGATTTAAGAAATTTGAATTTATCTTTTGATTTGCTTGGTTTTGTTATACTTGTTTCAAAAGAAATTTTCCTTGGTTTAACGCTTGGTTTTTCAAGCTCAGTTATGTTTTATTCAGTTCAATTTGCTGGGCATTTGATCGGTTTTGATATCGGGTTTTCAACTTCAACCGCTTTTGATCCCGAACACTCAGAGCCAATTCCGACATTGAGTCAATTCAAGCATTACCTATCTATTTCTATATTTTTGATGTTAAATGGTCATCATTTTTTAATTCAAGTTTTAAAGTCAAGTTTTGAGCTTGTCCCGATCTCGTCTTTTTCTGTGGATTCTAACTTTATCAATTTTAGCCTTAAATTAATTACTTTTGTTTTCGTCTCCGCTGTTAAGATAAGTGCCCCAGTTCTTGTGGCATTATTTTTGACCGATTTATCAATTGGAATTTTATCTCGTGTTTTCCCGCAAATGAACATATTTATGTTTGCTTTTTCTTTAAAAGTAATGATCGGGTTTCTCGCTTTAATGGTGACGGTGCCATTTTTCGTTTTTGTATTTAAAAAGATCCTCTTGACATTTGAAGGCGATCTTGTTGAAATGTTAAAATTAATAGGTTCATAGGAAAATGGCGGAGGAATTCCAAGAGCGAACTGAACAAGCAACGCCGAAACGAAGGGAGGATGTAAGAAAGAAAGGTAAAATTGCAAAAAGTTATGAGTTTAATTCCGCAATTGTTATCCTTGTATCCATCCTTGTTTTATACTTTGGTGGAAGCCATGGTTATCAGAAAATTTCAAACCTAACGAGATTTGTTTTTTCAAATCTACACCTGATTGAAATCTCAAAAGATAACGTTCAAAAATATGTGACCTTTTTCTTTTCTTTTTTCAGTTTAAATTTTTTACCGTTCTTAATTTTTTTAATGGCAATTGGGGTTGGAGCAAACATCATTCAAAGTGGGTATATCTTTACACTTGAACCCTTGAAGTTTGATTTTGACAGGCTGAACCCGATCAATGGAATAAAAAGAATTTTATTTTCAAGACGAAGTTTATTTGAACTTGGAAAGGGATTTTTAAAAATTGGGGTAATTGGATTGACATCATATTTTGTCTTGAGAGGGGTTATTGATGATGTAATAGTGTTGATGGATTCTGATGTTAACAAAATTTTCAACCTTATGTCAAGTTTAGCATTTTCATTGCTGTTGAAGACGGGGATGGTTTATTTTTTGCTTGCTATTTTTGACCTTGCATTTCAAAGATGGGAATATGAGCGTGAGTTGAGGATGACAAGGCAGGAGATTAAGGAGGAGATGAAAGAACTTGAGGGTGATCCTCTTGTTAAGTTGAGGATAAGACGAAGGCAGAGGGAAATCGTAAAAATGAGGATGATGCAAAATGTTCCAAAGGCAGATGTTGTAATCACAAACCCAACACATATTGCCATTGCGTTAAAATATGAGCCTGAAAAGATGAACGCTCCAAAAGTTGTCGCTAAAGGGATGAATTTGATTGCGGAGAAAATAAAAGAAATCGCAAAACGGCATGGGATTCCAATAGTTGAAGATAAGCCACTTGCACAAGCGCTTTATAAATTGGTTGAGATTGATGAGGAAATTCCACCTCAGCTTTACAAAGCGGTTGCTAAAGTCCTCGCTTATGTTTTCAATTTAAAAAAGAAAAATTTTAAGAGTGTAGTATGAATCAAAATTCTGGATTTTTGCAAAATTTGGGAAGGAACACTGATATTTTGCTTGCGGTTGTAGTGATTTCAATTCTTGTTTTTATGATTTTACCATTGCCACCTTTCCTTTTGGATATCTTGATTGCTTTTAATATTACATTTTCAATTCTCGTCCTTTTAATTTCAATGTATATAACAAGTCCACTTGAGCTTTCCATTTTTCCTGGGCTTTTGCTTATACTTACGCTTTTCAGGTTAAGTTTGAATGTTGCCTCAACAAGATTAATACTCGGTGATGGTTACGCAGGTAAAATAATTTTTGCGTTTGGCTCTTTTGTCGTTAAGGGGAATTATATTGTCGGCTTCATCGTGTTTTTAATTTTAGTTGTAATACAATTTGTCGTAATCACAAAAGGTGCTGGAAGAATTGCTGAGGTTGCAGCAAGATTTACACTTGATGCCATGCCCGGGAAACAAATGAGCATTGATGCGGATTTAAACGCTGGACTTATAACCGAAGAAGAGGCACGAAGAAGAAGGGAGTTAATTCAGAGGGAAGCAGAATTTTACGGAGCGATGGATGGTGCAAGCAAATTTGTCCGTGGGGATGCGATAGCAGGATTAATTATAACTGTAATAAACATTATAGGTGGTTTGATAATTGGTGTTTTACAGCGCGGGATGAGCTTTGCCGATGCACTTCAAACTTACACTCTTCTTACAATTGGAGATGGTTTGGTTTCGCAAATACCAGCTTTGATTATCTCAGTTTCGGCTGGGCTGGTTGTGACAAGAAATGCGTCTGGGAACCAATTTGATGTTGAAATAAAGGGACAGATTTTCCAACGCCCCAAAGCTTTGTTAATCTCATCTGGGGTGCTCGCATTTTTTGCGATTGTCCCAGGGCTTCCAATGTTGCCGTTTTTAATTCTATCTGTGATAAGTGGCGTTGCGGGTTATTTCGGGACAAAGGTTGAAAGATCTAAAATTGGAATTCAAGAGGTTAAGCCAAAACAAATCCAACAACAAGAAGAAAAGGTTGAAAAATTAATCCAAATAGACCCAATTGAAGTTGAAATTGGATATGCATTAATTCCACTTGCAGATGAAGAACAAGGTGGAACTTTATTTAAGCGGATAATTGGCATAAGAAAGCAATTAGCTCTTGAACTTGGTATCATCGTCCCACCGATAAGAGTAAGAGATAACATTTATCTTGAGCCGAATGAGTATGTGATAAAAATTCGTGGAAATAAAGTGGTATCTGGTGAAGTTAAACCAGGTTATTTACTTGCTATGAATCCTGGCACAGTTCAGGAGGAGATCCAGGGTGCTGTGAAAGTTAAAGAACCAGTTTATGGATTTGAAGCGTATTGGATTCCGGAACATAAAAAAGAGGAGGCGGAGATAATGGGTTATACGGTTGTTGAACCCACATCTGTGATTATAACACATCTTATTGAAGTTTTGAGAAAAAATGCTGGAAAGATTTTAAGCAGACAAGACACGAAAACATTGATTGATAATTTGCGTGAGGATTATCCAGCGCTTGTTGAAGAGATAACACCCGATGTTCTTCCTGTTGGAACGATCCAGAAAGTTTTGCAAAATCTTTTAAACGAGGGGATACCAATTCGGGATATGGTCACAATTCTTGAGGCATTGCTTGATTATTCAAGGGTTACAAAAAATGTTGATGTTTTAACTGAATATGTGCGCCACTCGTTATCTGAGACAATCGCTCGCCTTTATCAAGATGAAAACGGGATTATCCATGCAATTCAGCTTGATCCAAAGATAGAAGAAATAATAACTCAATCACTTCAACAAACTTCATCTCAATCAAGCACAACGCTTGGATTATCTCCGGATGTGATAAAAGCAATTAATTTAAGTCTTGAGGAAAATGTTAAAAAGATGAAAGAGTTGGGGCATAAACCAGTGGTGATTTGTTCGGCAACGGTTCGTTTGTATTTCTATCGTTTAATCCATTCAGTATTTCCAGATGTGAGCGTGATCTCCTATACCGAGCTTCCAAGTGATATTGATATTGAAATAATCGGCAGAGTGAAAATTAATAACGCTTGATGGGGGTTGATCTTTTGTGTGGGTTAAGAATTCAATTTGTCGGACGTTAATTTTCGTTTGAAGTTGAAATTTCATTTTTTCGTTTTTTTGATTTATCTTATGCGTGTTGGAAAATTAAATAAAGCTAATTTCAAGATGGACAGACTTTGGGCTCCTTGGAGAGCAAAGTATATTGAAAGCTTTGCAAGTGAAAATTCTGAGGAGAAGAAGGAATGTTTATTTTGCGAAAAAGCAAAATCAAGTGAAGACGAAAAAAATTTTGTGCTTTATCGGGGAGAAAAGTGTTATATAATAATGAATCTCTTTCCCTACAATTCTGGTCATATAATGGTGGTGCCATATAAACATACATCAAGTTTCTCTGATTTAACTGATGAAGAAATGCTGGATGTGATGAGAGTTATAAAAAGAGGGATATTGGCTCTTGAAATAGCTCTTAAACCGCATGGATTTAATGTGGGGGCGAATCTGGGTAGGGTGAGCGGAGCTGGTATTGCAGAACATATCCATTTTCATATCGTTCCAAGATGGAATGGGGACACAAATTTTATGCCTGTCATTTCTGAAACCAAGGTCATATCCGAACTTCTCTCTGACACATATAAAAAGCTTAAAGACGCCCTGTCTAAAATATCCGATTAAACCGAGGTTTTATTTTTTACATCAAAATAGGTGAAGAAACAAGTAAAACAAAATTGGAGAAAAAACATGCTTAAAAAGAAGTTTTCGTTTTTGCCGCTTATCCTTGCGGTGCTTCTTTTAATTGGCGGTTGCACAAAGGAATCTGAAATTGTCTCATCTCTTTCAAATGCTGATAAGGAAGTCATTAAACAGATAATTGAAAATGATGATTTTATCGCAACAGCTGACGCTTCTTTAAATGATGGAACATATCTTCCAATGGATTTTGATTTCGGTTCATTTTCAAAGGAAATTTATCCTTTGAGATGGGGACGTGTTGTAAAAAAGGTAACCAAAGAATATAACTATGAACAGGTGAATGATACGCTTGTCGTTGTGACTATCACAAGAACGGTTGAATCAGATTTGAAAATTGCAGCAACTTATACCCAAGGGAATAAAACCCCCGACACAATTATAACGAAGCCCTTAAATGAAGTTTTCAGGAGAAAAGTTCAGGTTGTAAAGAAAGAAAGTGCGGACACATCAAGAGCAAGGAAGTGGAGAGTTTGGGCTGTTTCGCTTGTTCAGGGGGGAACTGAGAATTCAAATATAACGATTAAGAAAATTTCCTTAACATTGCCAAATGGTGATGTTATTGAAGTGACAGATCCATTGAATCAGTTTTATCGTCCTGGATTTCTTGGGCATCGTGGTGGGATTCCATCATTTAACCCTGCTCAAAATGTCAAAGTAAGCGTGACAGTTCAAAGCTCTGCTCCGGATACAGACCTTGTTTCAATGACATTTGGAGTTGACAGATTTGGATTTCATAGGGCAAGGAAACTATTTAAGATGGTTTCGCAAAATGGAAATGAAGAAGTTTATGAGGCTGATGTAAAGGTTCATATGCACAGAGGTTCGTTTAATGCGATGATTCACGCTATTTCAAGGGAATCGCTCTTTGATGATTCTGCTCCAGTTTCGGTTTCTGTTTGGGGTGTTCCATATGTTGTATTTTAACTGAGACATAAGGGCGGGGAATCCCGCCCGTTTTTTATATAAAAATGTGAAGTGCGTTGATGGTGGACAAAACAGATATAGAACTTGTAAATGAATTTAAAAATGGAAATACATCCGCATTTGATGAGATCGTTAGAAGATATCAAAAGAAAGTTTATTCTCTTGCGAGGAAAATTCTCACGAACCACGATGATGCTGATGATGTTGCACAGGAAGTTTTCATTAAACTTTTTCATTCGCTCTATGAATTTAAAGGTGAATCAAGCTTATTTACTTGGATTTACCGAATTACGATAAATGAGTGCAATAGCCTCTTGAGAAAGAAAAAGATTAGAGAAATTATTCCGATTGATGAAGTCGTTAATTTCTTGAGACAAAATGAAACGCCTGAACAAGAACTGATTGATAAAGAAGAAAAGAAACTGATTGAAAAAGCTATTGAAAAGCTTCCACCAAAACAAAGAGCCGTGTTTGTGATGCGTTTTTTTGAAAATCTTGAGTATGAAGAAATTTCCAATATATTGAAAAAACCTGTTGGAACTCTAAAAGCAAATTATTTTCATGCTGTAAAAAAAATACAAAAGTTCATAAAAAATGAAATGCAATGAAGTCAAAAATAACCTTGTTGATTATGCAACTGGGAAGTTAGAATCTGAAGAGATAGCAAAACATCTTGAGGTATGTGAAAGTTGTAGGATTGAGCTTGAGCAAATAAAGGAAGTCGTTTCAATTTTAAGCGAATATGAGGTTGAAGAGCCGACGGAATTTTACTGGTCAAATTTTCTCAGTCGGGTGAAACGCAAAATTGTTGAGCGTGAAAAAAATGTTAAACTTCTTGCCTTGAAACCTGTTTTCGTTGCTCCATCTATTGCGGTTATAATAATTGGTTTTTTGTTAGGGATTGGGTTATCAGATTTGTTTGTGAGTCGTGATGAAATTTACTTTTCGCAGGTTCCAAATTTTGAGATGACGGGAGTTTTAATAAAACCGTCTGATTTTGATGATCTAAATAGTGAAACAATTGAACAGGCAATTTTTTACCTCTATGATAAGTATCAGATTCCCAATCTTGATGAAGTAAATTATGACTATCGCAACATTGATATTGATGAAGTTTTAAAAAGGATTTCAAACAAATTTTGAATTTTCAAAATGAGAAAGACGATTTTAGTTTTCGGGATGATTGCTTTTTTAGTTATGTCTTCGTTTTCGCAGGGTTTTATGGGTCAAAGGTGGAGGGAACGAATACTTGAATTTAAGAAGGTTCGCCTTCTTGAAATTTTAAAACTTGATGAGCAAACATCTGTTAAGTTTTTAAGTAGGTATACAAAATTTTCTAATGATATTGATGCGATTGAAGTTGAGAGGGAGAGAATTGTAAATGAAATTGAGGCAAAATTGAGAAAAGGGGATAAGGATGGGTATGATAGGGCAATTCAAGAGTTAATTGATCTTGGGAAAAAGGAATATGAACTGCGTTTGAATTTTTACAAGGAGCTAAAAGAAATTTTGACGGATCAACAGATAGCTCAAGTTATAGTTTTTGAGAGAAATTTTAGACGTGAATTTATGGAGACAGTGCGTGAGATGCAGAGGGAGAGAATGAGGAGAAGATTTTAAAAATTTACTGATTTAAAATTTTTTCATAGAAGATTTCATATTTTGGAATTATCAAATTTTTGTCAAAAAGTTTTTCTGCTCTTTCCCGTGCTTTTTCTGAAAATTCCCTGTATTTGTTCTCATCCTCAAGGAGTTCAATAACATACGAAGCCATTCTTTCAACATTTCCGACTTCTGTTAGATAGCCTGTTTCACCGTGAAGAACAACCTCGGGGATTCCGCCAACATTAGTTGCTATAACGGGAATGCCACAGCTCATAGCTTCAAGTGCAGAAAGCCCAAAGCTTTCCATTTGGCTTGGGAGAAGAAATATATCTGCAGAGCACAAAATCTCGTGTAACGCTTCTTGTTTTCCCAAAAATACAACATCATCATAAAGTTTAAGTTGTCTGCAGAGGTTTTCCGCATCGCTTCTTTCGGGTCCATCTCCGACGAAAACAAGTTTGCTTGGTATCTTTTTTCGCACAAGATCAAAAACCTTTACAGCATCTTGAACTCTCTTAACTTTTCTGAAATTGGAAACATGGATTAAGATTTTTTCATCCTTAGGTGCAATTCTTTTTCTCAATTGAGGATTTTTACTCGGTTTAAATGTTTCGGTATCAACAAAGTTTGGTATAACTTCAATTTCACGGTTTATATTATATGTTGAAATTGTTGTCTCACGGAGATATTTTGAAACCGCTGTAACGCCATCGCTTGCTTCAATTCCAAACCTAACAACTGGTGTAAAGCTTGGTTCAAGCCCCACCAGTGTTATATCTGTTCCATGGAGCGTTGTGATTACTTTAATTTTATTGTTGAGAATCATTTTTGCGAGGATAGCGCTTGTTGCATGTGGAATTGCGTAATGAACATGGATTATATCAAGTTTATTAAATCGCGCAACATCTATGATTTTGCTTGCGAGGGCATCAGTATAAATTGGGAATTCAAACAATGGATACTGGTAGAGTTCAACTTCATGAAAGTATATGTTGGCAAGGAATTTATTTAGTTTTATAGGTATTGCGTAGCAAATGAAGTGAATTTCATGCCCTTTGCTGGCAAGGTTTTTCCCAAGCTCTGTTGCTACGACCCCGCTTCCACCATAAGTTGGATAACATATGATTCCAATTTTCATGGTTTTCCTCATAAATTTTTTGTTATAAAAATTTAAAAACAGCATTTCACAGTTGCAATTTTGGGAATTAATGTATATTTTAAAGTTGAATAGAGATGAATGAACTTTTTGAACAAATTTTTGTTAGTTATTTTTGAGTTAAATGAAATATGATCACAAAGATGTTGGTTATTCAAGATAAATATCAGGCTAATTTGAAGAAGCTTCTTGATGTATGCAGGAAGAACCTTAAAAATTTCAATGAAGATCTTATAACTCGGGCTTTCTGGTTTAGTTACAATGCGCATAAGGACAATTATCGTGCATCTGGGGAACCTTATTTTAATCATCCCTATGAGGTTGCAATGATTGTTGCTAATGAGATCCCGCTTGATGATATATCCGTTGCGAGCGCACTTCTTCATGACATAGTTGAGGATACAAGCTTTACGATTGAAGATATACAAGCGGAGTTTGGGGAGAAGATAGCAAGAATTGTTGATGGGCTTACGAAAATAACAGGAATTTTTGAGGCGGATACTCGGAATGTCGTTGAAGCTGAAAATTATCGTAAACTTTTAATAGCTCTTTCAACGGATATTAGAGTAATTCTTGTCAAGTTTGCTGACCGCCTTCATAATATGAGGACGCTTGAATATCTTCCTGAACATAAAAGAAGAAGGATCGCAAAGGAAACGCTTGAAATTTACGCTCCACTTGCACATAGATTTGGGCTTGCTCAAATAAAGTGGGAACTTGAAGATCTTGCGTTTAAATATCTAAATCCAGAGGCTTATGAGGACATAGCAAGACGAGTTGCTCAAACAAGGAAACAAAGAGAAGAATATATCAAAGAGTTCGCAAAACCAATTGAAAAAGCCCTCGCTGAACGCGGATTTAAATTTGAGATAAACGGTCGCCCTAAGCATCTGTATAGCATTTATAATAAAATGATTAAAAGAGGGAAAACGTTTGAAGAACTTTACGATCTATTTGCAGTGCGAATTATACTTGATACGGATAACACAACAGATTGTTGGACAGCTTATGGAATTGTTACGGATATATATAGACCCGTTCCAGAAAGATTTAAGGATTACATAACAAATCCAAAGTCAAATGGTTATCGTTCAATTCACACAACTGTTATTGGTCCTGAGGGAAAAATGGTTGAGGTTCAAATAAGAACACGCGCTATGCATGAGATCGCTGAGAAGGGACTTGCTGCGCACTGGAAATATAAAGAAAATATCACGGAAACAGACAAACAATTTGAGCAATGGATAAAATGGGTTCGCGATATACTTGAAAATCAAACCGATATAAATGAGTTTGTTGAAGATCTTAAACTTAATCTTTATCAGGATGAAATTTATGTTTTCACGCCGAAAGGAGATTTGAAAATTTTGCCAAGGGGTGCAACACCTGTTGATTTTGCTTTTGAAATCCATACTGAAATCGGGCTTCGCTGTATCGGGGCTAAAGTCAATGGTAGAGTCGTCCCACTTAATTATCAGCTTAAAACGGGTGACCAAGTTGAGATAATAACGGGTAAGCATCGCTTACCGAGCAGAGATTGGTTAAACTTCGTTGTAACATCAAAAGCGAAATCGCAGATAAGAAAATGGATAAACGAGGAGAAAAGACGGCTTGTTGATATCGGTAAAGAGATATGGGAAAAGAAGGTTAGAAAAAGCAAAATACACATAAACGATGATGAACTTTTAAAAATAGTCAGGGAGCTTTACAAGGTTGATAATCTTCAAAAGTTTTATCTTGGAATCGCAGAAGGCGAATTTGATTTGGTTGATGTTGTAAGAAAAATTAAAGAAAGGCAAGAAGCAAAGGAAACCACAAAGTACGATAAAGAGGTAATTGATAATGTTATAGGCGAAATTTTAAAGCCACAGAAGGCAATAGTTATAGATGGAACGGGTTTCAATTTGCTTTATACATTTGCGAAGTGCTGTCATCCTGTTCCAGGGGATGATATCATTGGCTTTGTAACAAGAGGTGAGGGGATAAAAATACATCGTCGTGACTGC
The DNA here is from genome assembly GCA_001485605.1 of Candidatus Kryptobacter tengchongensis. Classification (GTDB taxonomy): domain Bacteria; phylum Bacteroidota; class Ignavibacteria; order Kryptoniales; family Kryptoniaceae; genus Kryptonium; species Kryptonium tengchongense. The sequence continues at coordinate 84,016 of FAON01000007.1, read as the reverse complement.
ATCAATGTTGAAAGGTTAAAAGAACAGGACGAGGATAGATTTGTTGAAGTGGTGTGGTCTACCATACTTGATGGGATGGCTTTTCCAGTTGGTATAGCAATTGAAGGCGAGGATAAACCAGGAGTGCTTAAAGAGATCACAACTGTAATTTCAGGATATCAGAATACAAATATAAAAGCTGTTAACATTGAAACTCAAAATTCAATTTTCCGTGGAATTATAATAGTTGAGGTGAAAAACCTTGAGCATTTGAATGTTCTGATTGATAAATTAAGAAGAATTGAGAGTGTTTACAGTGTCTCAAGATACCAGGAAAAGTAAACCTTCTACGGGTAGGATAATGGGGATTGACTTCGGAAGTAAAAGAATTGGGATCTCCATCAGCGACCCAACTTTGACAATTGCCCAAGGCTTGCTTGTTCTTGAAAACAATCCCGAATTTTTTGATAAGGTAAAAGATATTTGTTTTAAATATGATGTCAAATTAATTGTTGTCGGTTTGCCGATAAGTTTGAGTGGGAGATATTCAAGTAAGACAAATGAGGTTTTAAAATTCGTTGATAAACTTAAGTCAAAATTGAAAATTGATATCGTCAAATGGGACGAAAGATTTACCACGAAGATCGCTCAAAGGGCAAAGATTGAAATGAATCTGAAAAAGAAGAAGAGAAAAGAGAAAATCTTTGATGATATTATCTCTGCCACCTTAATTTTGCAAAGTTATCTTGATTTTTTGAAAAACAAAGAGAAATTTGATGGGGTAGAATGAAATTTAAGTTGCTTGCTTTTTTTGTAGTTTTATTATTTCTGGGCTATTTGATTTATGAATTTATCAGGATTGACAGAGAGATTGAAAATCTTAAGTATGAAAATCCGAAGATGACAGCGCTTATGAAACAACGAATGGAGGAGGCGAGGAGAGAAGGGAAATCATATCGTATAAATCAAGTCTGGATACCGATTTCAAAGGTTTCTCCATATTTAATAGAAGCAGTGATTGTATCTGAAGATGCGAGTTTTTTTGACCATCAGGGGGTTGATTGGTATGAGGTTAGGGAATCAATCAAAAAAAATCTTCAGCGTGGGAGAATTGCGAGAGGTGCGAGCACCATAACGATGCAAGTTGCGAAAAATTTATTCCTTTCAACTTCAAGAGATCCATTAAGAAAGCTTGCGGAAGTTATAATCGCTTTTAGAATAGAACAAAAGCTTTCAAAGAGAAGGATTCTTGAGATCTATTTGAATATAATTGAGCTTGGTGATGGGATTTTTGGGGTTGAATCGGCTTCAAGAAAGTATTTTGGTAAATCTGCATCTGAGTTGACGATGGAGGAAGCAGCTCGGCTTGCTTCAATAATTCCAAGTCCATTGCGGTATACTCCAAATTCAAATAAAAGATTTGTTTCATGGAGAAGCAAGATAATTTTGAATAGAATGATCGCAAGGGCAAAAATAAAAGAGGGGGTATCAGATGAGCCCAGAGCAATTGAGTAATATTCTATTTGAGGGGGAAGGATTAACAGTTGAGTTTAAAAGAAAGGTTTCATCGCCTGAGAAAATTGCAAAAGCTATGATTGCGTTTGCAAATACTCATGGAGGGGTTTTAATTTTTGGAATTGATGATGATGGTAGTGTGGTTGGTGTTAACAGTGAAAAGGAGGAGATTGATTTGATTTTTACAGCAGCAAGGGAACACTGTTATCCGCCGATAGAGCCGAAGATTGAAATTCTGGAATTTGAAGGCAAAGATGTTATCGTGGTGACTGTTGAAAGAAGCGAAACGAAACCACATTATCTTGTCAGCTCAAATGGGGATGCTGGAAAGGTTTTTATAAGGCTTGGTTCTCAAAATGTCATAGCCAGTGATGAGATGGTGAAACTTTTAAAATGCGAGAAAGATGAACAACCGCTGAGAATAACAATTGGAGAAAGGGAAAGGCGACTTTTGAATTACCTTGATAATTTCGGCAGAATAACTGTGAAGGAGTTTAGCAAACTTGTCAAGATAAGTGAGGATGAAGCGTCTGATATCCTTGTTAATCTCGTAAGGGCTGGTGTTTTAAAAATTCACATTGCTGACGGAGGGGATTATTTCACGCTTGCGTGATATGTCCTGTAAATTTTCACAAGTTCATAAACTGCTATCCCATAAGCGACAGCAACATTAAGCGAATGTTTTATCCCAAATTGTGGTATTTCAATTGATATGTCACACATAGAAAGAACCTCATCAGAAATTCCAGTGATTTCATTCCCTATCACAAGACAAAGTGGAAAGTGACTTGGTTTTATCTCATAGTAAGGTATGCTGGCATCGGTTATTTCAAGCGCGACAATTTTAACATCTTCTTGTTTTAGCAATTTTATTATGTCAATTGGGTTTTTGTGATATTCCCAGGGGACACTTTCAATTGCCCCAAGTGCTGTTTTTTCAATATCTTTTCTTGGTGGATGTGGAGTATAGCCAGTTAAGTAGAGTTTTTTTATGAGCGCAGCGTCGCTCGTTCTGAAAATTGAACCTACATTGTAGACACTTCTTATGTTATCAAGCAGGACATAAATTGGATGTCGCTCAATTGTTTTTAGTTCTTCAAGCGTGTGCCTTTTCTTTTCAATCTCAAGTGGGGTAAGTTTTCGCATTTTTAGGGAATTTTAATTTTCTCCCTTTTTGTTAAAGTAATTAAATTAGGTTTCCGAAAAAAATAAGAAAACAAATCTGTTAGCCCAGAGATGACATTTATTGCTGAAACAAAGGATAGCCGACTTGTAATTTTCGGGAACGAAAAAGGCAAGTATTTCTATATAGAATTTACTGGAAACCTTGAAGTCCCGAAGATTGAAAAATTCAACCTTGAACGTGAAGTTTTGCTCGGGCTTCTTGAAAAAAACCTTGACAGATACAGTCAGAAAGGATTGAATGTTGTTTTTGAAAAGATGATGGAATCGGATTAATTCTTTGGCAATCCGCCTGTTTTCTCAAGGTAGTCGTCAAAGCTCATTTTAAGGTAGTAATCATCTCCTATAAATGTCAAAATTTTCATAAAGACCTCCGCTGGAAAATATCCTGGAACTGCTGTAATTGGTTGCATATCCTCACGAATGAAAATTGTCGTTGGGAAACCTTCAACTCCAAAGATATAAGCAAGCTCCATTTCGCTGTATTCACGACCTTCAAAAATATGTTTTTTCTCCGATTCCGCATTTAATTTTATCAGGACAAATTTTGAAGCAATATAATTTTTCACAGTTGAATTTGTATAAACTTCTTCATCCATCTTTTTACACCATTCGCACCAGTCGGTATAGACATCTATCAAAACCTTTTTATTTTCTGATTTTGCAAGTTTCAATCCATCTGAAAATGAATACCATTTTAGCTCTTTTTTATCTTGAATGTTAAATGTGAGACCTGCGAAAAAGATTGCGGTAAGTAAAATTAAAATAATTCTCATTTTTTTCACCTTTTGATTTTTTAAACTGTTCAAAATATATCAAATTGAAACATAAAAGGCAAAGAATCGGCGAAGACGGAATCAAGAAATTTTAAAGCCTTTTCATTTCCCTGTATCCTTCCTGTTTGATAAAGCAAACTTGGCTTTGAGAAGCCAGAAATTATCTGGGAAAATGTCGCGATGTCTGTTTTTACATCTGGCATTTTGCTGGTTTTTTGAAGATATACATTTAGATTTTCAACGCTAATTTTAAATGTGAAGTTGTTTTCTTGTAAAAATGTATCATTTATCTCTATTGTTGCTTCACCGTTTGGTGCGTTTGCGGTTGTAAGCAGTTTAAGGGCTTCTTCAAGGTTTATAACTCTCATCATAAATCCAGAGCAAATTGAAGCATAAGATTTGAATTCAAAGAACGGTCGTTTAAAGTCCTTTTCCCTTGGTTCAATCAGGATATCAAACAAAGGTTCATCAGGCGGGGCGAGGTATTTAATTTTTGATACCTGTTCGGAAAGCGATGCAAAAAATCCCCAAAGCCCACGATATGAGTCTGGGGTTAAAGCGACAAGTTCCTTTATATAAATTTCAATTTGCGAATTTTCGCTTTTTTTCATCTCAAATGATACATACCCTTTGATTTCGCCATCGTCATAGACATACGGATTTGGGAAATTTGGAAAAACAATTCGTGTCCAGAAGGAATCGCTTCGCCAGAGCGAAAAGTTTGTTGATTTAATTTTTTCAGCGTAAACTTTTTTGATTTTCTCTCGTTCTGAATTTCTCATTTTTCTAACATTGAACCTTTCGTTAAAAAGTTGAATGTTTGAAGGTTCAATTTCATAGAGCATGGTCGCACCGATATACTCCCAGCCATATTTTCTGTAGAATCTATGTTGAAATGGGTAGAGAAGTGAGAATGGATAATTTGCGTTAAACATTCTTCTAATGGCGTCTTTTAACATCATGTCTGCAATTCCACGTTTTCTGTATTCAGGCAGGACTGCGACTGCTGATATTCCGCCAGAATCAACTATTTTACCTTTGAATGAAACTTTCAAAGGTATTATCTTTGTGCAGGCAATTATTTCCTCACCATCCTCAACGACGATTATATCTTTATATGAGTATCTCGGGTTATCTATTATGTTTTCCCGCAAGCCGTGATAATCTGAAATTAAAAAAGCAGTGGAAATGATGTAAGTTATGTCATCAATGTCAATTGACCTCGCTTGGCGAATTTTCATTTTATTTTACTGAGATATGGTTTAAAATTTTTAATGTCGCCTTTAGAACATCATCAACTTTAATACCGTCGCCAAATGCGCAAATATGGGGATCGCCAGGGCAGTTTATCTTGCAGAAATTCTCTGATGGTAAAATTATTTCATGTTTATTTCCAAGTGGACCCCATAAATTTGGGGAACACGCTGGGAGAGGGCAAAACATTGACACAGTTGGAACTTTTAAAGCAGAGGCTATATGCATTGCACCAGTGCTTGAAGAAATGAGAAGATCAAATCTTGATATATAAAGAATCAATTCACGAAGAGAAACGTTGTAGATGAAATTAACTCTGCTTGATTTAAGAGATTTAAATTTGGTTAATGCGTCTAAATCGTTGTGAAGGTTGACATAAATTATTGATTCAGGGATTTCCTCAAGAATTTTCTTAGCAAGATCAATATATTTTTCAATTTCCCAATTTGGTGAAGATTTTCCGCTAAGTGGATTTATTCCAATTATAATTTCATCGTTGTTTTTAGGCACAAGTTTTTTTGCGTATTCAATTTCTTCATAGCTTAAGAAAATTTCTGGTTCAATATTATCGCTTTTAACTCCAATTTTTCTTCCAAGGTCAAGTGAGTAATCAGCTTCGTGTCTTATGGGTATATACTTATTTCTACTGACATACTTCATAAAGGTTAAGACTCCGTAAAATTTAATTCCGACATTTATTCTTGTTTTTATCCCTGCGAAGAAGGTCATCCATGCGTGTCTTTGTGTTGGTAGTAGATGAAGGGCGATGTTAAATTTATATTTTCTCAATTTTAAAACCTGTTTCCAGAAACCTTTCCAGCCTTTGTGCTCCTTTTCAAAATCATCAATTATTATCTCATTGATGTTTGGGTTATTTAGAAGGATGTCTTTTGTATAAGGGCGAACCATCACAGCTATAAAGGAATCAGGGAATGTTTTTCTTAACTCTCTTAACAATGGGGTTGCGAGCACAACATCTCCAACTCTATCTGGTCTTATGACGAGAATTCTTTTTTGTTTCATTTTATACCCTCTTCATCAAGAATTTTTTGTAGCATTTGTGCGTTTTTGGGGGCACTTCCACGATGACAGTTATTGAAGAAAATATAAAGTGTTTCAACTTTCTCATTTAGTTCTTTTATCCTTGGTAGCCATTCTCGGAGTTCGCTTTCATTATAGAGGTAGTCATATCTTTCACCGACACCGCCCTCCCACCAATTTTCAGCATTACGACCGTGAAATCTTATATAGCCAATTTTAGTGCTTGTTGCTATGCTTTGGGGCGGGATTAAGCCACGCAGTCTTGGTTCATCAACACAAACATAAGGAATATCATTTTCAGCGAGAAATTTGTAAGTAGATTCATTCACCCAACTTATATGTCTGAATTCAACAATAAGTGGAATTCCATTGGCAAATTTTTTGGTTTCAAGAATGTATTCTCTGTTTTCTGGGGTATCTTTAAATGAATAGGGGAATTGCGCAAGAAAACCTTTTAATTTTTCGCTTTTCGTTAACGGTTCTGTGGCTTTTAAAAGAGATTCCATCGCCTCACGATTTCCTTCCCTTTGGTGTGTTGTCTGCTTGTGAACTTTAACTATGAAATGAAAGTCGGGAGGTGTTTTTTTATCAAGGTGATAAAAAACATTTGGGCTTGGGATTCTGTAATATGTTGAATTTATCTCAACTGCTTTAAAGAATTTCTTGTAATAGTCAAGCATCTTTCCATCTTCAATGTTTTCAGGATAAAAATTCCCTCTCCAATCCTGAAAACTATAACCTGATGTGCCAATTAAAATCATTAATTTCTAAATTTTTTATTTCGCATAGATATTTTCCTCAACAAGTTTGACGCCAGCTTCAACTGCCTTCAAGTTTATTTCAGCGATTGCTTTCTTTTGTGTTAAGGTCACCGCTTTTTTAAATGCTTCAATAGGGAATAAATTCGTCCTTGCAAGAAAAGTTGCGAGCGAGAGAATGGTTATTGAAAATCTATCAATTGCGTTTGCGGCTTTTTTGAATGGGTAAGATTCAATTTTTGCATTTGTATTAGGTAATAATGAAAGAAGTTGATCATCAACGAAAATTGTTGAAGTTTCAGGCATATTTTGGATTATTTTCTTCACTTTTGCAAGTCCTTCAGGTGCTATAACAATTAAATAATCAGGGTTATCTATCCCTGTGTAGTTTATTTCTTTTTTATCAAGTATGATCTCGGAAACGGAATGTCCGGTCATAATTGTAATTGGATAATCATCTTTTTGAGTGGCATATAAACCAGCCAGAATTGCAGATGAACCGAAGACGGTTGCGCTTGACTTTACCTTTTGACCAGCTGCACCTGCAATGATTATACCTGTTTTCTGGGTGAGGTTATTCTCAAATTCGGTATCAAGTGAAATTTGTTTAAATTGCTTTGTGGGTTGATTAAGGTAGATCTCGTGATATGATTCTATAAACTCTTTTCTTTCAACTTTATGGACAATACCTGTTTTAAATCCATAGGTTTCAAGCAGTTTCATCATTTTTTCTTTGTTAAGTTCATTTCTTGGGACATAGTATGCGGTGCAATATTCCCATATATCAACGGCGGAGAAACCTTTAAATGCTATTGCTTCTGCGAGCAGATCAGCGAGATTTTTATCAAAGATAGTTGTTCTTGCTGCGAATCCTCCATTTACTGCTTGAACGAGGGAGCAAGCATCAAGCGGATATTCAATGTTTCCAAGATAAGTTGTGGCTGTTTTCCCGCCAAATGGGGTTGTGACAGAATGTTCTCCGCCAGTCATACCGAAGTTGAAGTTGTTAAAAATTATAACTGTGATATCAATGTTTCTTCTTGCAGCATTTATGAAATGGGTTCCGCCGATTCCAAGCCCACCATCTCCCATCAGAACAATCACAGTGAGCTCTGGGTTTGCCATTTTTAAACCGCATGCGTATGTGATTGAGCGACCATGCAAGCCATGGAAAGCATTAACATTGAAATACTGGTCTGATAATCCAACGCAACCGATATCAGTTACGAGAACGGTTTTCCTTGGGTCAAGGTTTAATTTAGCCATTGCTTTGTCAAGTTGGGGCAAAATTTGTGAATGCCCACAACCTGGACAAAAGGGTAGTTCAACCTCTTTCATATATACAGTATTTTTTACAATCGCCATTTTATTTGTTGAATTTATTTTTATTTATTTTAAAGCGAAACTTAAAATTGCCCATATTGCAGTTATGATTAAAGTCGTAAAGGCAATGAATAAGCCAACTATCCACTTTATCAGATTGACCCTTAAATTTTCCATCTTTTCGTAAATCTCAGTTTTAACGGTTTCAATTTCCTTGTAAAGTTCGGTTTTTGTGGCTTCAATTTTCTCATAGAGTTCGGTTTTTGTAGCTTCAATTTTCTCGTAAAGTTCGGTTTTAACAGATTCAATCTTTTCATAAAGATCAGCTTTGACGGTTTCAATTTCTTTGTAAAGTTCGGTTTTTGTAGTTTCAATTTTCTCATAAAGTTCGGTTTTCGTGGCTTCAATTTTCTCATAGAGTTCGGTTTTAACAGATTCAATCTTTTCGTAAAGATCAGTTTTCGTCAATCCTATATTTTTGTTGATCTCGGTTTTGTCGGACTCAGTTTTTTCATATAGATTGCTCAATCTCTTGTCAATATATTCAAGCCTTTTATCAATTTCATCAAATTTTTTACCGATGATTTCATAGACAAATAATTCAAGTTTTGTAATTCGTTGCTCTAAATTTTCCAAAGAAATTGCCATGTATTTAACTCCCGCTATTTTTTAAGATTTCATCTAAAATTTTTTTGGGGTTTATAAGTGTTGTGTTCATTTGGTTTATTCGGATGATTTTAACTTTGGACTTATCAATTATTCTTTCAATTTCAAGAACATATTGTCCGTTGTTCATTTCTGGAAAGATTATTGTTTTAATTCCAATTGTTGCTTTTTCAATTTCATTTTCGGGGACTGGCCATAAGAGGTTTATAATCAAATGTGAAACTTTATAACCTCTTTCTCGTGCGAGTTCAACTGCTTCAATTGCACTTCTTGCTGTTATTCCATAAGATATAACAAGTATTTCAGCACCGTCTTGATTATCAAATTTTACGGCGTGAGGGAAGTATTTTTTTATTTTTTCCTCGCTTATTTTTTTATCAAGGTGTTCCATCATTATTTGAATTTTTTCAGGGGTTGTCAGCAAGTTTCCATATTCATCATGGGTTGAGGTGGTGTATCTAACTATGTGATTCCCTCCAAAGGGGGAAAACAAGGGAATATCATCAATTTTTTCAAAGTAATAAGGTTTAAATTCAGTTAAGTTTTCAGGGACATATTTTCTTTCAACAACTTTTGGTTTTTCAACTTTTGACCAATCAATTCTTTGTCTTGTCATTGAGAGTTCTTTGCTTGAGACGAGAAAAACGGGGACACGGAAAATTTCCGCAAGGTTAAATGCATAAATTGTGAAAGTATAGCATTCTTCAACTGTTGTTGGGGATATTGCGATGATGGGGTAACCTCCTGAAGTGCCCCACCTTATAAATTGAATATCCCCTTGACCATCTTTGGTTGCTGAACCTGTAGCTGGTCCTTGGCGTTGGACGTCAACTATGACGAGTGGGGTTTCACCCATAATAGCAAGTCCGATATTTTCGCTATAAAGCGATATTCCAGGTCCGCTTGTTGCTGTCATTGCTTTTTTACCAGCCATTGATGCTCCTATACAGAAACCAATTGAAGCAATTTCATCTTCAGCTTGGATCGCAAAACCTCCAACTTTCGGGAGCTCTTGCATCATTCCGAGCAAAATTGGGGTTGCTGGTGTAATTGGATAGCCAGCAAAGAATTTGCACCCAGCATCAATTGCGCCCTTTACGATAGCTTCATTTCCATCAAGAAATTCTATCATTCGTTTTTAAGGTTTTTGTTTTAATTTCATCTAAAATTATGATTTTAAAGTTGAAAATAAAAATGGATTAAAGGTCAATGCACGCATTTATGCAAAGAACGTGGATATGTTGCTTTTAAAAAAATTTTTATTATATTCTCTTAAAGGAAGGCGATGCAAGCTGATTAAAATTTCCTTCTTGTTAATGCATTACCTTCCAGGATCTTGTTAAAAAAATGTATTTAAAATTTAAATTGGTTTGTTGCTATGGGTTCAATTTTTTCTTCTGTCGGTTTTAAAATTGAAACGCAAAAAGATCTTGTTGATCTTGTTGAAAGCACGATTGGGGATAAAGAATTTAGCGATTCTTTTGGTGTTTTCCAGAAGGTTCAGCTTGCTGGCTATACCTTAAATGCAGGACATGGAATTGTTTTTAATGTAAATTTAGCTCACACGGGAGAAGGATGGGAAATTGTTGATGTATCTCCATGTTTTTATGGTTCAAAGGAACATGCTGTTGTTTTGAAAGATTGTGAACTTTATCAGGATGTTGAAGATGAGTGGAAGTTTTATCTCTATGGGATTGATGAAGCGACTGGAACGCCGGTGGAGCTTTACATTTCAAATTTTGTGCAATGTGCTTCGTATCTTCCACCGATGGCTGAAAAATATGAAATTGTTCCAGTTGGGCTTGCGTATAATGGGGAAGTCCTTCCGCCAAGAAGGTTAATTCAAACTGATGTTGTTGAGGAAGGTTCAACGATGGCTAATTTCTTTGTTCAAACAGCCCAGATTCAAGCGATGGAAAATATACCTCCTGTTGTTTATGGTTTGTTAGGGGATATACTTGATTTTAAGAAGATAAAGAATGAATGGACAGGTGAGGAGGTTTATTGGCTTTATATTGATACAAGCCCGTTTAAGCTTGAGGTCTTAATCAATCCATTAGACCTTGAAGGAGAACCAGAGGTAGGGAAGAGGTTGTTCGCAACTGTGTGGTTACAAGGCGAGGTCACACCTAAATAAAAAAGCGGGGCTAAAAAGCCCCGCTCTTTTCATGCTTCAACAGCTTCAAGAAGTATTTCGGCAATATCTTTAACTTCAACTTTATCAATTGCGTCCTTCGCTTTTATCCCATCTGATAGCATCGTCATACAAAATGGGCAAGCGGATGCGATCACATCTGGGTTTAAACTTAATGCTTCTTCGGTTCTTTCTATATTAATTCTTTTCCCAATTTTTTCCTCCATAAACATTCTTGCACCTCCAGCGCCACAGCACAAACCTTTATCCCTTGATCTTTTCATCTCTTCAAGTTTTACTCCTTTAATTGAAGCAAGTATATCTCTTGGGGAATCGTAAATATCGTTGTATCTGCCAAGATAGCAAGAATCATGATAAGTTATCTTCTTTTCAACGGATTTTGTAAGCTTCAGTCTTCCTTCAATTAAAAGTTTCTCAAGGAATTCAACATGATGATAAACTTCGTAATTTCCTCCAAAGTCTGGGTATTCGTTTTTTAATGTGTTAAAACAATGAGGACATATGGTTATGATTTTTCTTACATTGTATTTTGAGAATGTTTGGATATTTTCTTGTATGAGCATTTGGGCAAGGTATTCATTGCCAGCCCTTCGGGCTGGGTCACCTGTGCATTTTTCTTCGCTTCCGAGAATTCCAAACTTTACATTTGCAAGTTTTAAGAGTTTGGCAACGGCAATTGCGACCTTTTTATATCTTGCGTCGTATGAGCCAGCACATCCAACCCATAGAAGATATTCAACATTTGGATCCTCAGCGAGTGTTTTTATATCAAGACCCTGTGCCCATTCCCCACGGGTTGAATGACTAAATGCCCAAGGAGTGAAATTATTTTCAAGGTTTCTAAATGTAGTTGAAAGTTCGGATGGAAATTTTGATTCTGTTAAAACGAGATACCTTCTCATATCAACGATAGTTTGCACATGTTCAATCATTACTGGGCATTCCTGGACACAAGCCATGCAAGTTGTGCATGCCCAGAGCTCGTCTTCGGTTATATAGTTATAAACAAGCGTTTTCGCAATAGTTTCGTCACTTTGTGGCTTCATGTTCAAAAGCATCGGGGCTTTTTCTAATGTTCTTTTTCTGATGCTTGTTATTATTTCCCTTGGTGAGAGAGGTTTTCCAGTCAAGTTTGCAGGGCAGGCAGATGTGCATCTACCGCATTCGGTGCAGGTGTAACCATCAAAAAGTTGTTTCCATGTCAAATCTTCAACATCAAGCACACCGAACTTTTCAACATTTTCAATGTTTTCAAAGTTTATTGGGTTTAGCTTTCCTTTTGGTCTAAGGGAGCTGAAATAAACATTTGGGATTGATGTGATTATGTGTAGATGTTTTGAGAAGGGGAGATAGTTTAAAAAGCCAAGCACAAGTAAAATATGTAGCCACCAGAAGATCTCGTGAAGTGGTTTTTGTGCGTCATAGCTGAAATTGTCAAAAAATTTAGCAAGTTTATTTGAGGCAAACCTTAAGTCATTGTATTCATAGCCCTCAAGATTAATTTTGGTTGCATAGGTTCCGAACATCGTCAGCATTATCAAAAATATGAGAATAAGTATAACTGTTGCGTCAATTTTTGATGATTTTTCAACTTGAAGTCGTTTCGGCTTCTGAATATATCTTCTATAAAGTGCGACAAAGATTGAGATTACAACAAGAGTTCCCATCAAATCCTGAAGTAAAGCTATATATCTATAAGGTTTGCCAATTATTGAGAGATTTATATTGAAGAGCCCTTCAAGGATTGCATCAATTATAGCTGTTAACAGAATCACGAAGCCCCAGAATATAAAAAAGTGCATCCATCCTGCGACAAATTCTCTTAGAAGTTTTTTCTGACCGAATGCTATTGATATAACTCTTTTTAACCTTTCAAAAGGTTTATCAAATCTGTTCTCTGGTTTCCCTATTTTAAGATACAGATATAATTTTCTTGTGTTAAATATGAAGGCGGAAATTGAAAGTGCGAGTATAAGAAGAAAAAGCAGGTTTTTGATCAGCATGTTTAAGTTTTAACTTTGTTTTTCTGGTTTTACTGTTAGGACGGGGCATTTCGCCCTGCGGACGATTTTCTCTGCTATGCTCCCAAGAATGGTATACTCAATTCCAGTTCTGCCATGTGTTCCCATTACAATCAGGTCAACTTTTTTCTCATCGGCAAACTTAACTATTTCTTCATCAACGACGCCTTTTCTTATGAAGATTTGGACTTTATTTTTTGTCTTTAAATTTTCCTTTACAATTTTTTCAAGCTGTATTTTTGCATTTTCAGCCATATTTTTTTCAATTCGTTCAAGTGTAAGGTCAAGCGCATGGATTGCCAGAATAGGGATATTCTCAAGGACATGGAGAACATAGATAGAAGCGCCGTATTTTTCGGCGAGTGATTTTGCGTATTTGAAAGCAGATATTGAGGCTGGGGATAAGTCAGTTGGAAGGAGAATTTTCTTAATTCGCATTGTCAACCCCGTTTTTATTTAAGGATTTTTTTGATATCGTTTGCGAAAACCTCTTTTGTTCTTGCACCTACATATTTATTTACAATTTTTCCGTCTCTGTCAATAAGGTATGTGGTTGGTATTCCTATGCTTCCACCAAATGCCTCAAGGAGTTTTGCCTCAGGGTCGTGGATGATGGTGTAATTTATCTTTGCGTTTTTTGTAAATTCAAGGACTGGTGAAATTGATCTGTCAATTGAGATGCCAATTATTTCAAAGTTTTGTCCCCCAAGTTCTTCTTGAATCTTTATAAGGTCTGGGATTTCTTTAACGCATGGACCGCACCATGTTGCCCAGAAATTGACAAGTATAACTTTGTTTTTTAAAATTTCATATAAGCTAATTTCAGCATCATTAGTCCGCCAGTAAAAGTTCGGAGCTTTTTCGGGATGGGGTGAATTTTCAATTTTTACGAGATCAAAAATTTGATGTGTGGTTAAAGATTGGGTTTCTGGTTGAGGTTTTTCTTTTCGTGAGCAGGATATAAGTAAAGATAGAATTAAAAATAGTAAAAACTTTTTCATGAATTCACCAGCTTTGTTTTAAAACCTTTTCAAGTTCCTCCTTTCGCATATTTGAGATTGCGCAACAGACGAGTTCGTTAGTTCCCCAAATCACGAATGAATCGTCTCCAATTGTGTCATAAATCCATTCACCTTTAAGAATTCTTTTTTTCACATCCTCGTGAAGCTGTGCTGTTTTCAAGGGTGCTTGGTGAAAGAAGATTAATTTATCATTATTTCGGTAGATGAGATTTACGCATTTTGAGTTTTTGGAAGATGAATGGGGGTCTTTAATTGATGCGCCGATAATTTTAAATTCAGGTATTTTCATTATCATCGGCATGAAACTTGCTTTTGAAACAACTTCATTTTTAACATATTCAGGGTCATCGGATAAAATTTCTGGTTTCGCCAGCCCCTGAGCAATTGAGTCAAAGTGATTTATCAAACCCGAAACTTCCTTCGCGATTATTTCTTTTTGGTTCATTTTATGTTCATATATGGAAATGAAAAAAATTGCAACTGCGAGGGTTATTATTACGACCCCAAGCGAAAAAGCAATCTCAAGCCATGGTTTTGGTGAGGGATTTGATATTTGTGAGTTTTTGGGAGATGTGGCGTAACCATTTTGAAGTAATTTTATCTGGGTTAGAACCGTTGTGATGAGTTCATTTGGGACGGGAATTATTTTTACTTTTGATTGAATTGTTTGTTTCGTCTTTTTTTCAAGTTCAAATTCAGTTCTACAAGTTGCGCATCTCCAGATATGTTCTTCTAATTTTTGTTTTGTTTGTGAGTCAATTTCCTCATTATCAACAAGGGCGCTTAAAAATTCCCTTGTTTGTTTGCAATCCATGGCTCTCACCAAGTTTAATTTTAATCTTTTTCCCGGTCATCTATTTCATAATCTTCTGGTTTACCTTTTATATATCCCTTTTTCTTTGCAAATTCAAATAGCTCTTTTCTTAACATTTTTCTTCCTCTGTGTAATCTTGAGCGAACAGTTCCAATTGGTATATCAAGGAATTTAGCAATTTCCTCATATGTTTGTCCTTCAATATCGGCAAGTATGACAACGGTTCTAAATTCGTCGGGCAATTTGCTGAGGGCTTCTATGACTTCATCTTCAAATATATTTTCAAAGATATGTTCCTGAAGGTCTGATGTTTCAAACGATTCATCACGAACTGTTTCATAGAAGTTTTGAATTTCATCGTAATCAACTTTTCCAGGTTCTTTTGTCGCCTTGCGATACTTATTGATGTATGAATTTTTCATTATCTTAAACAACCACGCTCTTATGTTTGTTCCGGGTTCATATTGATCCCAAAATCTAAATGCTTTCATGTATGTTTCCTGAATTAAATCTTTTGCGTCTTCTTCATTTCCAGTCATGCGGTAGGCGAAGTTATAAAGAAACTGCATGTGTGGTATTGCTTCCTCTTCAAATTCTTTCTGCTTTTTCAACAGTTCTTCGTCAGTTAATTTTTTATCCCGTTTTTCCTGTTTGAGTAGGGTTTTTATCTTATCTTTGAGTTTCATAAATCTCAAAGTTATTTTTGCTTTGTTTAATTATAACAAATTTTGCCATCATTATCAATAGGAGCAGTATAAAGGGGCTAAAGCAGAGGTTAATAAAAGTTTGAATTGAGCATATCAATTTTTATTTTAAAATAAAAAGCAAACTTATGAAGAAAGTTTTCTTATTTATAACCGCTATTTTCCTTTTTGCATGTTCGTCGGTTAGAGAGACCGTTGACCTTGGTTTAAACAGGATTTCAGCAGAAAGCATTCGGGAAAACATTTCGTTTCTGGCTTCTGACTCTTTAAAGGGAAGAAATACACCAAGTCCAGAACTTAATATAGCAGGTGAATTTATCGCTGATAAGTTCAAACAGTATGGGTTGAAACCAGTTAATGGAAGTTATTTTCAAAGAGTTGAGTTTATAAAGGTTGACCTTGGGGATGAAAACTATCTTACTTTATCAAGAAATGGGGAGGATATAGATTTTGAGCTTGGGGTTGATTTTGTCCCGTATAATTTTGGTGAGGGTAAAGTTGAAGCAAAAGTTGTCTTTGCAGGTTATGGTATTACAGCAAAGGAGTATGGATATGACGATTACGAGGGGATAGATGTTAAGGGGAAGATTGTAATTGTGTTAAGGGATGAACCGCAGGAGATGGATTCGGCAGGTGTTTTTGATGGAATTCGTCCGACAAGGTATTCTTTCCCAAGGTATAAGGTTCAAAACGCACTTGAGCATGGCGCAATTGGTGTTATAATTTTGCCAGACCCATTGAATCATTTTGTTTTAAAGCCACGGGGTTATGCGTGGCCGAAAATTTTTAAAAACCTTCCAAGGGCTTCACTTCCGATTCAACTTGCTTATTTGCAGAGAGATTTGATACCTGCGGTTGAAGCTGGGGAGAAGTTTATTAAAGAAATTTTCGGTGATGTTCAGGTTTTAAAAGAAATTCAACGAACAATTGATGAAAATTTAAAACCAAGGTCTTTTGAAATTGAAAATGTAAAGATAAAAATGAAAGTTAGTTTCATTAAGGAGAATACTTACGCAAACAATGTTGTGGGGTTTGTTGAGGGAAGCGATAAAGCGTTAAAAGATGAAATTATAGTTGTGGGGGCACACTACGACCATGTAGGTTATTTTTCGCCTTCTGCGATCGGCTCGTCTGAAAAAGATAGCATTTACAATGGAGCTGACGATAACGCATCTGGAACTGTGGGAATGATGGAAGTTGCAAAGGCTTTTGGATTGGGCAAGGATAAACCGAGGAGAGGTATTCTTTTTATCGCTTTCTGTGGGGAGGAAAAAGGGTTACTCGGTTCAAGATATTATGTTGATAATCCACTTTTCCCGATTGAAAAAACAATCGCAATGGTAAATCTTGATATGATCGGGCGAAACTCAATTGATAGTTTAATTTTGATCGGGTGGAGCTATAGCGAAGATATGAAAAAATTAGTTGAAGAGGAGAATAAAACAATTGGTTTTAGATTTTCTTATGATGGTGAAAAGGATTTTCCAAGAAGTGATCAAGCAAATTTTGCAAGAAAAGGTATTCCTGTTATTTTCTTCCATTCGGGCGAGCATGAAGATTATCACAAGGTGAGCGATGAAACAAGCAAAATTAATTTTTCTAAGATTGAGAAAGTTGCGAGGCTTTGTTATAAGGTGGTTTACAGGCTTGCAAATTCTGAAATAAAGCCGAAATTAAATCAGGATAAGCTTGCAAATTAATTGCAAATCAGTTTTTGTTTTGTTATTTTTACAAAAATTTTCCCCAAGCTGATTTGAAAATTTACTGAAATTTTAAAAGAAATGTTTTTTGGGTTAAGGTTGCTTAGCCAGATTTTAAATTTTGTTTTCTCTTTCTTTCCTACAGTGACATTAGTGTATCTTGCCTATAAAATCTGGGATAGAAAAAGGGTGCCTTCTGGTTTTTTTCAGCTCTTTTTCGCTTTGATTTTGACCTTCGTTGCTTCCTTTCAGGTTTTTATTTTAGTTTTATTCTTTGAGTATCTTTATGATTACGAAGCATCTATAGCGACGATTGTCTTCTGGATTGGGTTAATTTTTGCTCTGTGGGGCATAAACAAGGTTGGAGAAAATATATCTCAAAATTTGAGTGAGGAGATAAACAAAATTATCAAATGGGTTGTCTTTCTTTCTCTTGTTTTCCTCGTTTTTTACTACCTTCCGATTTACTTTAAAATTCAAAGAACCTTAATTTGGAAGGTTGGGGCTCTTTTCTATGGTTTTAGTTCTGTTTCGCTGTGGGGAATATTCACTTCAATTGCCTTGATTGCTGGCATGGTGCCAGAGATGAGAAGTAAAGCAAATGTTTTGAAAATCTTGAGTTTTTATTTTCTGATTGAACCTTTGATTTATCTTACTTTTGTGGCTTTTGAGGTTTTACCTTCATGGCTTTTTACCGCTCGTATGCTTATGTCTGCAGTGAGTGTTGTCATCGCTTTATATGTTGTTTTCTTCACATTACTTTTTACCTTGAGGTATTTGAATCAAATTATCTCTGGAGTTGAGAGGGTTTATTCTGGCAGGATAAAACTTGTTTCGCTTAGAAGGATAAAAAAGTTCGTTTTGACATCAATTCCATTTATAGGTATTTTGTTGTTTTTGCAAGCGTTCTTGATAAAGAAATATATTGAGTTTGAAGTTGAAAGATATGCTCGGGAAAAGGAGAAACTTTTACGAAGCGTCGGGAACAATATTGAATTTGCCTTAAATGAGTCGTTTAAAATACTTAAAGACCTTTCAGAGGATAAAGATGTGATTGAAATTAATATCCCAATGCTTCATTTAAAATATGCAAGGGTTTTCCCAAGATTCCCAGACTACATAAGGAATGTGAGCAGGGTTGATGAAAACGGAATTTTGAGATACACCTATCCGGTTGACCCGAAGGCAATTGGGCGTGATGTGAGTTATCAGGAGCATAATAAAAAGTTTTTGATGTTAAAGAAACCAGTTGTGAGCTCTGTTTTCAAAGCCGTTCAGGGTTATGATGCTGTTGTGCTTGAGTATCCAGTTTTTGATTCAAAAGGTAAGTTCAGGGGTGGGGTTTCATGTTTGATTGATGTTGAAAAAATGCTTGAGCACTTCACAAAGATGACGGGTGGGGGATTGGATGAGTTTTTAATTTTCAGCGTTAACTCTGGCTCTGTTCTTTTCGCAAGTAATTATAACTTCGTAGGGGGAAACTTTTATGATGTTTTAAATAAACTTGTCCGCTCGGATGTTAAATCTTTAGTTGCAGGTGAGATAAATAGTTCATCTTCAAATGGAACTGTAATTGTGGGGAGGCACAAATGGTTGAGGAAAATAAACTTTGCATTTTCATTTGTAAGATTTGAACTTTTAGATGATAATACAGAAGCGTGGGCGATTGTTAATCTGATTGATGAGGAAAATTTGCTTAAAAGATACGGATATCATTTACAGGTTTATTATATCCTGCTCTTTGCGTCACTTTTAATTCTCGGTTACCTTTTATTTATTTATTTCAACTCTGTGAAATATAGCTTTGATCTGGAGGAGGAACTTGACAGACAGGTCAGGGTGGTTTTTGATTCGGAGCGTAAATACAGGGAACTTGCCGATAATCCATTTGTTGGTTTGGCAATTTATGATGAGAATGGGTTTATATCTGTCAATAGAAGGTTGTGTGAAATTTTGGGGTATGAATTGGATGAACTTATGAAACTTACTCCATTTGATTTTATTCACCCTGAGGATAGGGATAAATGGGTTGAAAGGGCGATCAAGTTATTGCATGGTGAATATGCTCCAGAGCGAACTTCTTACAGAGCGATAAAGAGAGATGGAAGCATTGCTTATTTAGTGTGTTATTCCAAGTTAATTAATCATGGTGGGAAGCCAGCTGTCCAGACCGTTATTTTTGACGCCACAAAGGAGAAGATGCAGGAAGATATGCTCAGGCATTTACAAAGGGTTGAATCAATCGGGACATTTACGATGGGGATGGCGCATGATTTTAACAATATCTTGCAGATAATTATAGCTTCAGCGCAGATGATTGATTTGAAGGCGAAAAAGAGGGAGTTAAAGTCAGAAGATTTGGTGAAATACATTGATAATATAATTTCAATCTCAAATCGTGGAGCTGAGCTTATCAAGCGTTTGAAAATTTTTGCACGAAAGGAGATACCAAATGCTGAAATAGTTGATCTTGGGCAAATTGTTCTTAACAGCGCAGAGATTATGAAGTCAGTTTTTCCAAAGTTTATTGAGATTGAGGTTAAGATAGATTCTGAGGGGATTAAAGTTTATGGTTCAAAGACGGAAATTCAGCAGGCGTTGCTTAATATCTGTGTAAATGCCAAAGATGCCATAATTGAAAAGAAAGAAAAAGGTTTGCTTGATGGACCGGGGAAGATAACGATTGAGGTATCTGTAAAGAATATCTCGCTTGAGGAGGCGGAAATTTTTAAGGTAAGCTCGGGTAAATATGCATGTATTTCTGTTGTTGATAATGGAATTGGGATGGATGAAAAAACGAGGGAAAGGGTTTTTGAACCGTTTTTTACGACTAAAAAACCTGAAATTGGAACTGGGCTTGGGATGTCAACGGTGTTTGGAATTGTGAGCTCACATGGTGGGTTCATCAGGATTGATTCAAAGCTTGGCGAGGGGACAAAAGTTGAATTTTGCCTCCCTTTGGTTGATGAAATTTCGCAGAAAGTTGCGGTCTCGGTTGAATCTGTTAAGAAAGTGGATAAAAAGAGCGCTGTGATGATTGTTTCGGAGAAAAACGATTTAAGAGAAAAGTTGATAGAAGCGATGAGGGGTGCGGGGTTTGAGGTGTTATGCTCGGAGGATAAAGTTATTGCAGTTAAGATGTTAAGTGAAAATCTTGATAAAGTTGATTTGATTTTGATTAACTCAAAAACACAGAGATTGAAGTTGAAGGATACAATTGCGGAGTTGAAGATTTTGAAGCCAGATGTAAAGATAGTTTTGCTTTATTCAACCCCTGAGACCGAGGGAATTGATGGGGTTGAGGTTCTTGAAAAACCAGAGGATCAGATAACGAGGATTTTTGAGAATCTTAAAAATGTGAAATAAAAATTTTTTGATCTTGTGAAAGTTTTTGATTTTGAAATTCCTGAGTGCAAGAACTTCACTGGTTATAAACCATGTTATCCGTATTCAAAGTGTCATGAAACAGGTTGTGTTGACCCGAAGCCATTTGGTGTTAAGATATTGATAATTAATCTTGATGCGATGGGGAATGTTTTATTGACAACATCAATTCTTCCCGCAATAAAGAGGAAGTATCCCGAGAGTTCAGTTTATTGGCTTACGCTTAAAAATACACATCACCTTCTTGATAATAATCCGTATCTTGACGAAGTTTTCATTTGGGAGCCCGAGACGTGGCTTGTGCTTGAAAATATGAGATTTGATATCGTTATGAACGCTGATAAGTCAAGAAGGTCAGCGAGTTTGACGATGAAGTTGAATGCGGGGATTAAGCTTGGATATGGCATGAATGAACACGGTCAGATAATTCCATTGAATAAATCTGCAAGTTATGATTATCAGCTTGGGCTTGATGATGAGTTAAAATTTAGGAAAAATCAAAAGACTCGGCAAGAAATTTTGTGTGAGATGTTTGAGCTTGAATATAAGCGTGATGAATATGTTCTTGTTTTAAGCGAAGATGAGAAAAAATTTACAGAGGAGTATAAAAGAAAGGTTGGAATTAAAGATGGTGAGCTTGTCGTTGGGTTTAACACTGGTTGTTCCCCCTTGTATCCGAATAAAAAGATGACGATTGAACAACATGTTGAGTTAATAAAGCGTTTATCAAGGTACGATGGGATAAAACTTGTGCTACTTGGTGGTCCGGAGGATACGGAAAGGAATGAGGAAATTTTTAATCGCTCGGTTAAGATAAATGGTGTAGCGGGGAAGTTGATCAATACACCAACAAATGAAGGTATAAGGCGAGGAATTTGCTATGAGAATATGTGTGATGTTGTTATAACTGGTGATTCGTATGGCATGCATCTTGCGATAGCTCTTAGAAAATTTGTAATAGCATGGTTTGGATTAAGCTCATGGACGGAGATAGATCTTTATGATAGGGGTGTTAAGTTAATCCCTGAGGGTTTGGAATGTGCGCCTTGTTGGAAGAAAGTTTGCCCTTATAATCTTGAGTGTATAAAGATGATAGATCTTGACAGGATTGAGGGGATTGTTGTTAAGTATAAAGAGGAGGTTTTTGATAGGTTAGTTAAGAAAGAGTTGTTTTGAAAAATTTTGCTGAATTTGGTAAATTTTAATTGAGTTTGTGATTCGTTCTTTTACAAGTTTTCGGGACGTAGCTTGGTTAGCGTCCCGAAGGGAACCCTTAGGGTCACTACCTTGGGGTGGTAGGGGTTGCGGGTTCTCCCAAAGGATTCTTTCAATTTCTCGGGACGTAGCGCAGCCTGGTTAGCGCACTACCTTGGGGTGGTAGGGGTCGCGGGTTCAAATCCCGCCGTCCCGACTTAAATTTTTAAGTGTGAAGATAATTTGATGAATTAAAATTTTGTTCTTTTTCAAATTTTTGGAGTGTAATGTGCTCTGGTTAGCGTCCCGAAGGGAACCCTTAGGGTCACTACCTTGGGGTGGTAGGGGTCGCGGGTTCTCCCAAAGGGACTCCTTTGGAGGAATCCTGCCGTCCCGACTTGAATTTTTAAGCACCTTACTTTTGTAAATTTTAACACACTTCTTCCAAAAGCACTTTCTTATCTATAGAGTCGGGGTAAAAAATTATTCGTTTGATTATGGACATAGTTATTGGTTCACTTAAAAATATCTTTGATGATGCTTTAATAGCTGCTTTAACTGATGAACCTGTTTTAATACTTGGTGAGACAGGAACGGGGAAAGAAGTTCTTGCGAGGTTTATTCATCAAAACTCAAATAGAAAAGACAAAATTTTCATTCCTATAAATTGTGCTGCTATACCAGCAACTCTCCTTGAAAGTGAACTATTTGGGCATAAAAAGGGTGCTTTTACTGGGGCGGATAGAGATAAAAAAGGAATTTTTGAAGAGGCTGATGGTGGGACTGTTTTCTTGGACGAGATTGGCGAATTGCCTATTGAATCACAAGTTAAAATTTTGAGAGTGATTGAAGAAAAGGAAATAATTCCGGTTGGGGATACAAAACCAAAACATGTTGATGTTCGTTTCATTGCTTCAACTAATGTTGATTTAAAAGCGAAGGTGGAAAGAGGTGAATTTAGGAAGGATCTTTACTATCGCCTTTCCGTTTTTGTATATAAACTTCCGCCGTTGAGAGAGCGAATTTATGATCTGCCCGATTTTGTTAAGTATTTCATACAATCATCTGGGAAAAATGTTAAAGTTGATCCAGCTGTGATGGAACTTTTCTTTTGTTATCCATGGCCTGGGAATATCCGAGAGTTAAGGAGTGTCATTGTTTATTCTCTTGCGAAATCAAACGGGGCTGATATTAAAATTGAGCATTTACCCGATTACCTGGTTCACTTCTGTAAGCATCCTGAGATTTTGAGGGGAAACAATGCCAAGGTGAAGCTTGAGTGTTTTGAGGCGTATTTAATAAGTGAAACACTGAAAGAACATCCAAATCCAAAAGAAGCGGCTAATATACTTGGGATAAGTTTGAGAACTTTTTATCGTAAGTTGAAGAAGTACAATCTCAATTCTGACAAATGATTTCGTTGATTAATTTGTGAGTGCCAAATCTGGCAAAATTCCTTCCTTCTTGTTGTCAATTTTGACTTCATACTGTTTAAAATTGGGGAATTTGGGGTGAAATTTCATGGCACGATAGTTGCAACTTTATTTGTAGAAAAAAATTTAAATCAGGAGAAAAACCTATGAAGAAAGTTTTTATTGATCCTTCAAGGTGCATTGTGGATTGATATAGATAAATTTAAAGGCTTGCAACATCTCCTCGGGGCCACAGCACCTCTTACAACCTTTCAGAGTTTAACTTGATAACAAAAGATGTTTTAAGTTGAAAACAAGCCTTTTTGAAAAGATTCAAACTAAAGAATTTACTATTGAGGATATGGACTGTGTTTTAAAATTTCAGGATGAGTTGAGGAAAGCGGGTAGTTATAGTTTTTTCTGTGAAAAGGTATTTGTGGATATTTTGAGGGAGATTCAAACATCTGGGACATTGTTTGGAAGGATTGCTTATCTTGGTAATGAGCCTGTTGGTTTAATTTTCGGTGATATACAGCCAAAGTGGTATCATGGTTTTGATTGTGCTTGGTTAATTGCTATTGTAGTTCATCCAGATTACAGAAGACAAGGTATTGGTAAGCGCCTTTTAGTTGAATTTCTTGAGAAGGTGAGAGAACTTGGTTTAAAAAGGGTTTGCACTATGACTGAGTTCGCTGATGAGGAAACAATTGCATTTTTGCAAAAGATGGGATTTAAGCGGGGTAAATTTGTTCAACTTGAAAAGCAAATTTAAACAAAGTGGGAGGTTTAAAAATGCAAAAGCAGGAAACATTTTATGAAGCAGTAAGAAGAAATGGGATTTCAAGGCGTGATTTTTTGAGGTTCTGTCTTTTGACGACTGCTTATCTTGGGCTTGAAAGCAGTATGTTTGCTAAAGTTGTTCGCGCTCTGGAATCAAAACCACGACCACCTGTATTCTGGTTGAATTTTGCAGCGTGTACATGTTGCACTGAATCATTGATCAGATCCTCGCACCCGCTGATTTCAGATGTAGTTTTAGGTATTATATCGCTTGATTATATGGAAACAATTCAAGTTGCTGCCGGTCATCAGGCTGAGGAAATCGTTTGGGAAGGGATGAAAAGAAATTTTGGAAATTATATTCTTGCTGTTGAAGGTTCAGTCCCAACTAAAGATGGTGGAGTCTATTGTACTGTTGGAGGTATGACGGCAATTGAATACCTTAAAAAAGCAGCGCAGGGTGCGAAGGCGATAATTTCAGTTGGTTCATGTTCTTCATTTGGTTGTGTGACAACCGCGCACCCAAACCCAACCGGTTGTAAGCCAATCTATAAGATAATTACAGATAAACCTGTTGTTAATATTCCAGGTTGTCCGCCAATAGCTGAGGTTATAGTTGGGACGATAGTTCATTTGATCACATTTGATTCACTTCCAGAGCTTGATTCATTAAAGAGACCCAAAGTTTTTTATGGGCAAAGGATTCATGATAAATGCTACCGTAGAGCTTTCTTTGATGCCGGGATGTTTGTTGAAAAATTTGATGATGAAGGTGCAAGGAAAGGTTGGTGTTTATATAAAGTTGGATGCAGGGGACCTGTAACTTATAATGCTTGTTCAATTGTTAAGTGGAATGAAGGGGTAAGCTTTCCAATACAATCTGGTCATCCATGTCTTGGTTGTTCAGAGCCAGATTATTGGGATAATAGACCACTTTATCAGCATGTTGCTGATGTTCCTTTGCCTGGATTTGCGACTGCGGATGAAATTGGTAAAGGATTTGCTATAGGTGTTGCAGTTGCAACCGGGGCTCATCTTGTAGCTTCAATTGTTAAGAAAGCAACTCAGAAAGCAAAGGTTGAAGAAAAGAAACAAAAGGAGGAATAAAAAATGGCGCAAAGAGTTGTCGTAGACCCAATGACCCGAATTGAGGGTCATCTCAGAGTTCAAGCAATTGTTGATGGAAATGTTATTAAAGATGCATCCTGCACAAGTGCTCTTTTCAGAGGGATTGAAATAATTTTAAGGGATAGAGATCCAAGGGAAGTATGGGCGCTTGCTGAAAGAATCTGTGGCGTTTGCACGCTTGTCCATGCTGTTACCTCTGTGAGGGCAATTGAAGATGCTTTGAAGATAAAAATACCTAAAAACGCAAATTTAATAAGGAACATAATGATAGCAACTCTTTTTGTCCACGACCATGTTGTTCATTTTTATCATCTTCATGCTCTTGATTGGGTTGATGTCGTCTCAGCGTTAAAGGCAAATCCTAAAGCCACTGCTGAACTTGCTCAAAAAATTTCAAATTGGCCCAAATCATCGGTTGGATATTTTACTGACATTCAAAACCGCTTAAAGAAATTTGTTGAATCCGGTCAGCTTGGAATTTTTGCAAATGCATATTGGGGTCATCCCGGGTATAAACTTCCACCTGAGGCAAATCTTCTTGCGGTTGCCCATTATATTGAAGCATTGAATTGGCAAAAAGAGATTGTAAAGATTCACGCTGTTTTTGGCGGTAAAAATCCTCATCCAAATCTTTTGGTTGGAGGAATGCCATGTGCTATTAATTTAAATCATCCTGATGCGATTAATGTTGATAAGCTTGCCCTTGTTAAGTCAAAGATTGAAGAAGCAGAGCAAATTGTTGAGCAACTTTATTGGCCTGATCTTCTTGCTATAATGTCATTTTACAAAGATTGGGCGAAATGGGGTGGAGGTGTGAGCAGAAAAGGGGTTCTTGATTATGGTGAATTCCCTGAGGATTCAGGAGATATCCACACAATTTTAAAGACAAACAGATGGAAAGGTGGAGCTGTTCTTGATGGGAATTTGAACGAAGTTCATGAAGTTGACCCGACGGATCCAGAGCAAATTCAAGAATATGTTGCCTATTCTTGGTATGAATATTCAAAAGGTGATAAAATTGCCTTTCACCCTTGGGATGGAGAAACGAACCCGAAGTATACGGGTCCAACCCCACCATGGGAATTTCTTGACATGGATAAAAAATATTCCTGGATGAAAGCTCCTCGCTGGCGTGGAAGACCAATGGAAGGAGGACCTCTTGCAAGAACAATAATTGCCTTGGCTCATAAAGATGAAGAGGTTAAATCTTATGTTGATGAGGCACTTAAAAAGCTCGGGCTCCCATTTGAAGCTATGTATTCAACGCTTGGTAGAACAATTGCAAGGGGAATTGAGACAAGAAGAGCGGTGGGAATGTTGAAAAAACTTTACGATGAGCTCATCACCAACATTAAAGCAGGTGATTACAAGACCGCAAACATGGAGAAATGGGACCCCGAGAAATGGCCAAAAGGTGAAGCAAAAGGTGTTGGAACTTACGCAGCCCCTCGTGGTGCCCTTGCACATTGGGTTAAAATTAAAGATGGCAAGATAGCAAATTATCAAGCTGTGGTTGCAACGACTTGGAACGGTTCGCCAAGAGATGCTATGGGTCAGCGTGGTCCTATGGAGGAATCTTTGATTGGCGTCCCAATTGTTGATCCGCATAAACCACTTGAGATTTTAAGGGTAATTCACTCTTTTGACCCTTGTCTTGCTTGCTCAACTCATGTTCTGGATATAAACGGGAATGAGATAACCAGAATTGAAATTTTGTAAAAACAAATGGAGTTAAAAACAATGCAAGCAAATCAAATATATCGGGTTGAATCTGAATGTGTAACAAGATATTATGTTTGGGATTCTATTGTGAGGATTAGCCATTGGATAAATGTCATCGCGGTTGGTGTTTTAATTTTCACAGGTTTTTACATTAGTACTCCATTTTATCGTCCAACTGCGGATGAACCATTTGGTGCAACTGTTATGGCGACGATGAAAAATATACATTTTTTGTTCGCAATAATTTTCACTTTAAACGGATTGTTTCGTGCATATTGGTTTTTTGCTGGGAATACATATCGTCAGTGGTTTAGATTTCATATCTGGAAAGCTGATTTCTGGAAGGAAGCATGGTGGAAATTAAAAGATTATATCACCTTGCGATATACCGATTACGAGCTTCATACGCTTGGACATAACACTCTTGCGACATTAACTTATGTAATTCTTTTCATTGTCGCTTCTGTTCAGGGGTTGACTGGTTTTGCGATGGCTGGGAAGATTAACCCAGGTGGATTTTTTGATACATTGTTTGGATGGGTTATACCTTTGTTTGGTGGCGAGGCTAATGTGAGGATGATACACAAAATGATAATGTGGGGAATAATTGGATTTATGATTCACCATATAACTTTTGTTATCTATCTTGAGGTGTTTCGTGAGAAGGGGATGTTGTCTTCAATGATAACGGGTTTGAAAACAAGACCCTTGGGTTGGGAACCGATTGAAAAACCTTGGGAGAAAAAAGAAAAATGAAAATTTGCGTCCTTGGTATAGGTAATCCATTGCTTGGAGATGATGGTTTCGGTGTTGAAGTCGTTAAGAGGTTGAAAGAAGAAATTGGGGAGCCACCTGATGTTGAAATCATTGATGGTGGCTCCCTTGGGATTTACCTTTTGCCATATCTTGAAGATAAAACACATCTTATAGTTGTTGATGTTGTAAATTTCGGGGGCAAGCCAGGGGAAATCATAAAGTTAAAACTTGATGAAATTCCCGCCTTTATCGGTCTTAAAATGTCAGAACACCAAATAACTTTTCACGAAGTTATTGCTTTGATGAATTTGCTTGGTTTTAAACCTATTGAGAGCTTTTTAATCGGTGTCCAGCTAAAGGAAAATAAATGGGGTGGAGAGATGAGCGATGAGGTTAGGAAATCTATCAATAATGTTGTTCAGGAAGTAAAAAAGCAAATAGAAATTTGGAGGAGGGAATGGAATCTAACTTAACAAATGCTGTCTTTCTTCTAAATGAGATAAAACATGCGCTAATTGAGCTTAAAAACAACGGCAAAGCTAAGACGATAAACTTAAGTAATTTTCCCCTATCGTATGAGGAAGCAAAATTTCTTGATGAGGTGCTTGGAAGGGGGAAAATCAAAATTATTTATGAAAGTTCGGAATTAACAGTTTGGCAGGAAAGCAAAATCTCGGGTGTGTGGTGGGGGGAATATAGAAATTCAAGTGGGAAAATAATTTTACGCACAATTGAGATCACATTTTATCCTGAGATCGCAAAATCGCAAGTTGAAGATATTGAAGATGGATTAAAAGAGTTAGAAAAAATCCTTTCTTCAGTTTAATCACACCAGTTTGAGATCCAAGCGCTTGAAATAATGATTTTTTTGCTTTATATTTATGGAGAAAATGATACAATAAGCAGTGTATGAAAATAACTGTTAACGATTTAAATATTGAGATTGAGTTAAAGAAAAGCGATACGGACAAGTTTGAGGTAAATGTAAAAAATAATACATATAAAGTTGAGGTTTTGAACATTACGCAAAATCAGATTACCCTTTCAATTAATAATAAAATCTTCACATTTGATTTCACACTCAATAGCGATTCAATCATTTTAACTAATTCAATTCATAGCTACCACTGCAAGATTATTGGGAAATATCAAAATCTTATAGATACCTACCGAAGCACCTTGCCTGGGGAGTCAAAAAGGGAAAAAATTTTAAAATCACCGATGCCCGGGTTGATAACTAAAATTTTTGTTAAACCCGGGGCGAAAATTAAGGTTGGCGATAAGCTTTTAATTCTTGAGGCGATGAAGATGGAAAATGAAATAAGAAGCGATATTGACGGCACAATTGATGAAGTTCTTGTAAAAGAAGGGATAGCGGTTGAAAAAGGGACAGCCCTTTTAAAAATTTCCACAAACTAAACAAAATAAGGAGGACATATGCGATTTATTTTATCCAGCCTTATGTTAGTTTTAGCCTTCTCAATTTCTTTATTTGCTGGTGGCTTCCAGATCAATGAACACGGTGCAAGAGCTACTGGAATGGCGGGGGCATTTGTAACATCATATGCCCCGATCAGCATTTTCTATAATCCTGCTGGGTTAACTTATTTGAAAGGGACAAATTTCTCAATCGGGACAACGCTTATATTTCCATCGGCGAGATTTCGCGGTCCTTATCAATTTAACACGACTCAAGAGACAAAGATGGTAAAGCAGGTTTTTTACCCAAGTAATCTATATTTAACCCATACTTTTGAAAATGGGTTAGCGGTTGGGTTTGGTGTTTTTAACCCATATGGACTTGGTTCAAAATGGCCTGAAGATTGGGTTGGGCGTGCGATAACCGTTGAATCAGACTTGAAAACATTTTATTTCAACCCAACAATTGCTTATAAGTTTTCAGATGAGCTTTCAATTGGTGCTGGATTTGATTATGTTTATAGCTCAGTAACCCTGTCAAGGAAAATCACATCATTTACACCTGAAGTCAGCGTTAAATTATCTGGCGATGGAACTGGTGTTGGATTTAATGTGGGATGGTTATTAAAACTTGAACCCGTTTCAATTGGATTTTCTTATCGTTCGCAGGTTAAGGTTAATTTCTCTGGAACTGCTGATTTTCAAAAACCAGCGGCGCTTAATCAACTTCTCCCAGGTGGAAATATCAAAACAAGCGTGAAAATGCCCGATGTTGTAATGGCTGGAATTGGTTTTTCAGGTGAAAATGTGACATTTGAGCTTGGTTACCAGTTTACAAGGTGGTCCTCTTATGATGTCCTTGAGATTGATTTTGAAACTGAAACGCCAGCTCAAACAGATCAAAAACTTGAAAGATATTACAAGGATGTTTCAATTTATAAGGCGGGGTTAGAATACCGCCTTGGAAACCTTGCATTAAGAGGTGGAATTGCCTATGACCAAAATCCAATTAGTGATAAATATCTTGAGCCATCCCTTCCTGATTCAGATAGGTGGGAATTTACATTTGGAGCTGGATATACAGTAGGGAATTTGACAATTGACCTTGGATATATGTTTGTAAGATTTAAGCAAAGAGAGGTTGTTGGGACAGTTGTTGGTTTTGATGGAGTTTATAACTCAAGTGCGCATCTGCTTGGTATAAACTTTTCTTATAAACTTTTTTAAACTTTTAAATTGAAAATTAAAAATGGGTTTTGCACTATGATTAAAAAGTTCAAACTCTCTGGAATTTGGGCGGTTTTCTTCGTTTTTATCTCTGCCTTCATATTTTATGCTTGTGAAGAATTTTCAGAAGTCGGAACCCCACCAACATTTGGAACACAGGTTAAATTTGATAGAGTTGTTGCGATCGGTAATTCAATAACTGCTGGATATCAAGATGGAGCTTTATTTGAAGGCGCACAACAGTACTCATACCCAAACTTAATTGTCCAGCAAATTAATAAAGCTTTTGGCGCAAATATCTCTTTTGTTCAACCTTTGATAAGTGAACCCGGAATTGGAACAAGATTGCGTTTAACTTCACTCACACCGCTTAGCCTTCAACAGCAATTAGTCACAGGAGCCCCTAAAAATTCAACTCATCCAGCGCCATTTAACAATCTTGCGGTTCCGGGAGCAATTCTTTATGATGTTTTTGATACAACTGATTATGCGACCAAAGCGATACAAAGAAGCAATCCGTTTTTCCAAATTGTGTTAAGAAGTAAAGCGTTTGGACCAACGATGTTTCATCAAGCTAAGGCATTGAATCCAACATTTGTATTTTTCTGGATGGGGAATAACGATGTGCTCGGTTATGCTGCAAGTGGAGGGACGAGAGGAACTGACCCAACTGGGAAATTACCTACGCCAGATGTAATTTTCCAGCTTCTTTTTAGACAGGCTATTGATTCACTTCTAAAAATTAACACAACCTTGAGAATTGCCGTTGCAAATATTCCAGATGTCACTGTGATACCATATTTCACCACTATTCCATGGTTTATTGTTGATCCAAATACAGGGCAACCTGTTAGGGATGCACAAGGTAATTTGATTCCGTTAATCGGAATAAAGGGTGGTCAACCAGCTCAACTTAGACCTGGAGATTTGGTTTTGCTTCCTGCAAGTTCCTTAATTGCAACTGGATATGGGCTTCCTAATGTCCCACCATTTAACCAACTTCCAAATGCAGGAAAACCACTACCTGATGATGTAGTTCTTGATGCAAATGAAGTTACGGTTGCGAGAAACGCGGTTCAGAAATTTAACTTAATAATTGATACCGTCTTAGCAAATCCGACAAGAGCTGGGCGAGTTGTTAAAGTTGATATTTACTCAAGGTTGAACGAGGTTAAAGCTACCGGGCTTGAGATTGCTGGTGTTAAATTTACAACCGATTTCATAACGGGTGGGCTTTTCAGTTTAGATGGCGTACATCCATCAAGCCGTGGTCACGGGATAATTGCAAATGAATTTATCAAGGCAATAAATACCAAATTTGGCTCTAATATCCCTTATGTGGATGTGATGTCGTTACCTGGAATTCAATTGCCAACCACTTCTATTGCTGAGAGTAAATATCAACTGCCCAAAATTCCAGCTGAAGCACTGAAAGGTATCGTTGATCTTTTCGTGCTAAAGTAAAAATTTAGTTTTCTTTTAATATACAGGGCGTGCTTTAAGCACGCCCTTTTTATTTTTAGTGAGGTTTTTTAAATTTATCCTTGAAAATAGTTTTGAAATAAAAAGTTTCAAATCGTAATGCTTAATCTCGTGTTGATCATTGCCTTAAGTTATCTTGTGGGTTCAATTCCAACGAGTATAATCGTTGGAAAACTTGTTAAAGGAATTGATATAAGGAATTATGGCAGTGGAAATCCCGGTGGGACAAATGTAATAAGAGTTGTTGGTTTAGGCTGGGGAATTTTTGTGATCTTATTTGATGCGTTTAAAGGTTTCTTTGCAACTTATTTTATAGCAAAGTGGTTTTATGGTGATGCATCAATTTTAAATTTAACAACTTTGCAAATAATAGCTGGATGTTCTGCAGTCATAGGGCATATTTGGACTATTTTTGCTGGATTTAAAGGAGGGAAGGGGGTAAGCACATCTGCAGGAATGTTGCTTGGTATAGCTCCGGTTGATCTTTTAATTGCTCTTATGATTTTTGTTATCATCGTTGCGTTGACAAGATATGTATCTCTTGGCTCAATTATTTCTGCAATTTTATTCCCATTCGTAATAATTTTCACTGAAAAAATTTTTAAATTAGAACATAGCGATTTTTTTACGCTTTTAATTTTTGGAAGCTTGATCGCTGTTCTCATAGTTTACCGGCACAGAAGCAATATAAAGCGATTAATCGCGGGAAATGAAAATAAGTTAATCTTTGGGAAAAAAACATGAATATTTCCGTTATAGGCTCAGGTAGCTGGGGGACAACGCTTTCAATTCTGCTCTATGATAACGGTCATAAGGTTAAGTTATGGTTCAGAAGAGAGGATTATCTTGATAAGGTTAAAGCAATTCGTGAAAATTATCTTTATCTTCCGGGGATTAAAATTCCAGATGGAATTTTGTTGACATCAGATTTAAACGAGGCTTTGGATGAATCTGAGATAGTCGTTCTCGCGGTTCCAACCCAACATATAAGGGAAATTATAAAGGGTGAGGAATTTAAAGTTTGTAAAGGTAAAATTATTGTAAATGTTGCGAAAGGAATAGAAAATGGAACTTTGATGAGGGTTTCTGAAATAATTGAAGATATTTTTCAGGATGATGAAAATTATTGTGTTCTCTCGGGTCCAAGTCATGCAGAGGAAGTTGTTCAGAGAAAGCCAACTGCTGTTGTTGTTGCTTCATTAAATAAAGACCTTGCCCAGTTTATACAATCCGTTTTTATGAATGTTTACTTCCGTGTTTATACAAGTAGTGATGTGATTGGAGTTGAGCTTGGGGGAGCTTTAAAAAATATAATTGCAATTGCAACCGGAATTGCCGATGGGATCGGTTTTGGAGATAATACGCGAGCTGCTTTAATGACGAGAGGAATCGCTGAAATTGTCAGATTAGGTGTGGCAATGGGGGCAAGGCTTGAAACATTTGCTGGACTTTCGGGAATTGGAGATTTAATAGTTACCTGCACAAGCAAATACAGCAGAAATAGGTTCGTTGGGGAGCAAATTGGAAGAGGCAAAAAACTGAATGAAATTTTAAAAAATATGGTCATGGTGGCTGAAGGAATTTGGACGACAATTTCAGCTGTTGAGCTTTCAAAAAAGTATAATGTTGAAATGCCAATTACAAATGTTGTTTACGAGATTTTGTTTAATGATAAAGACCCGATAAAAGCTACTTATGAATTAATGGGCAGAACAGCAAAACCAGAGGTGTGGGGTCTCAGGAATTTTACATAAATTAAAGCTTCTTTGCGAGGACAACTGTAAATTTTTGCTTGAAACTTTCACCGTTTTCGGAAACCGCTTCAAATAAAACCACATAGATTCCAATTCGCACAGCTCTTCCAGTGTCATCTGTTCCATCCCATAGCAAATTTCCAGTTTGGTTTGTAAATTGATTTAAAGCAAGCGTTTTAATTTGTCTGCCGTAAGAATCAAAAATTTTTACATTTAAAATTCCTGCATTAAATGGGAGATGGTAAGAAATCATGCAGACATCGTCAAATCCATCTCCATCAGGCGAAAATGGGTTTGGAAATACGCTAATGCTTCCTGTGGTTTGAGGTTGTTGTGATAATTCAGTATAAGCGCTATTTTTACCCCCGGGCGTTCCGCCAATTTTTGAAGATGAACTCATCCAACTTGACTTTTCTGAAGAGGGTAAGTTTGGATTTACCTTTTCAAGCGATCTTCCTCTTCTATCCAGGATCATTGAACTATGCCAGTTTGAAAAATATCTCACGCTGTCAATTATCTTTCCTGTCAAATCTGTGATCACGATATCATCAAAGTCATTGTTTAAACTTAAGCTTTTGTTAAAAATAACGAATTTGAAATCAAGTAAATCACCGCTGGAGAAATATCTGTAAAATGTTGAATCCGAAGCAAGAACAAGATATTCACCAGGATTTATTATAAAATCCGTAGGTGAAATGGTTATGAAGTTAGCTTTCCCGTCTTGAGATCTCATATCGTTAAATTTCCAGTTTTTTAAATTAATCAGTTTATCAGAACGGTTAAACAATTCAATATATTCGCAGTAACCTGGAAGTGGCTCAAACATTATCTCGTTTATCACGAGGCAATTTTGTGGGAAGCTGGCGTTTATCTTTTTTATTATGATGTTATTTTTTAAGTTTTCATCGCTGGGCAAATCAACAAAGAAAATCAAAATGTTTTCCCCGGGCTCAAGATTTGATATTTCAAGGCTTGTTAAAATTGAGTCTTTTTTATTTAGCATAATTTGAAAATTCTGAGCTAAAATGAGCTCATTCTCGTTCGGGATTGAGTCAAGGTTTGAATCTTTATAAACTTTTACCTCAAATTTATTTACTTGATTTAGCCCAACATTTTGAACTGTTAGATGGGCAATTAAACTTTCATTATAATTTATTGATGACGGGATTATTAGTGATTTAATTTTAAGGTCAAAATTTTTTCGTTTTGAAAAGTTTTCTTTGCCAGGCGTGGACTTTATTGAATCTGGAGGAATTGTCCAATTAGATGAATCAATGCTTGGTTCATCAAAGTCAATTCTTTCAATTGATGCTCCCGTTTTACCCCAATTCCCAAAGTAATAAACCGAATCAATTTTTGCTCCGGTATAGTCATAGATAGCAACAGCATCGCCAGAATTATTGAGCATCGGGAGAGATAGGGTTATTACATTTGATGGGATTGAATAAAAGTTTAAAATTGCGCTATCTTTTGACAGGATAAGATATTCATTTGGGTGTATAAAGAAATCACTTTTCGTTATAATAGCTTTGCTTGATGCATCGGATATCTGCCAATTTTTTAAATTGACAGTATCATTGCTCGCATTATAAATTTCAACCCATTCAGGTTCGTCTCCCACCGGGGCAAACATGATCTCATTGATCAAAATTGTCTTTTCAGGATATGAAACTTCAAGATTGAAGATAAAATTATTGTTAAGCGTATCCTCATCCTCAGTGTAGAATATGCTTGTGATTAAGTTGTATACTTTGACTTTCGCTGGGGTGAAGATAAAGTTTATAATTGTTGAATCGTTCGGCATTAATGAGGAAAAGTGAGATATTTCATCAATGAGCTCATTTTGTTGTGGGATTTTGTCAAGATTTTCGTCGTTAAAAAGTTTGATGGAGAAGTTATCAGATGAAAGTTTTCCGATATTTTTTACAATTACTTTTATTTCAACGGGGATGGATTTAAAAGCTGGATGCGAGAAAATTACATTTGTAATGCTTAGATCTTTGTCTTTTTGTGTTAAGGAGTTCTTTAAAAGAGGTGTTGCTCCAAATGGATTTTTTGATGTGCCCCAATTTGATGTGAGATTTGACGATTGTTCAACGGAAATTCGTTCAAGTGAGAATCCGTTTGTCCCGCCCATGCTTGAGGAGTAATAAACTGAATCAATCAAGTTTCCATATTGATCATAAATTCTCACAGCGTCTTCATCATTGTTTAGTGCTGGCAAAGATAGAATTAAAACTTTATTGGCATTTGAACTTAACCAGGGATAGATTGAAAAAATTGTGTCTTTTGAAGCTATGAGTGCGAAATCATTTGGATTTATGGCGAAGTCAGAATTTATTGTTCTTAATGTTTGGGAATCGCCAATTTTCCAATCTTTTAGATTTATGGGCTGTTCAGTTCGGTTGTAAAGCTCCACCCATTCAGGTTCTGGTGATCTTGGGGCATACATTATCTCGTTTATAACAATGGAGTTGAAAGAAAGCGGTGGAGGTAATATGGTTATGCTCTTGCTAAGAAAGTTGTTTGAAGTGTTCTCATCATCGGGGAATGAAATGTTTAAAAGGGATTTATAAACCCCAGATAATAATCCATCAATGTTAAGTTCAATTAAAATTGAATCAGTTGATTCAAGGGTTTGTAATGATGTAAATTCGGAAAGTTTTTCATTGTTTTGAAAAATTGAATCTTTATTCAAATCAACATAAAATTCAACAGTAAAATTTTGAACGGGATTGATCCCAAAGTTATAAATTGTTGCTTTAACTTTAAAACTTTCTCCCTGAAAAATTTGAGCTGGTTCAATTGTAAAGTTCTTTATCCCAACATCGTTGAACTTAGCCATTATGCTGTTTTTCCTTCCGGGTGTGCTTCTTTCTGGGTCTGTTGAAATTCCCCAGGTTGATTTCAAATTTGAATTTTTATTTGGATAAATTCTTTCAATTGAATATCCATTTACAACCCAACTTCGTTTATAATAAACGCTGTCAATTACAATTCCAACTGAATCAAAAATTACAACTGCATCTGAATCGTTTCTGAAAAGAAATGTTGGCATCTGTGGGATGATGAAAACTTTTGAAGGTATATTTGAGTGGAAGTAAAAAATTGTATCACTTTTGGTTATGACTACATAACTATCAGGCTGGAGTGTGTAATCTGAAGATGTGATTGTATATTTGGTTGATGTATTTCGGTTTGAAATTTTCCAATTTTTTAAGTTGATGGGTTCAGATGAGAAATTTAAGAGCTCAACCCATTCGGGTTCTCCACCTTGAGGGGCATTCATTATTTCGTTTATTATAACTCCTTGCGAAAAAATGCTTGACGTAAAAATAAAGGGGAAAACTATTTTAAGAAATTTTAGCATCACTTAAGCGTTTATTTCTTAAAATAAAGATGGTTGCAATTATAAGGACAAGGCTTGTTATCAAACTTCCCTCTGGACCGAAATTTCCACCAGAAATTATGTTTTCTGCTGATATTTCAACATCAAATGCAGGTTCAACTAAAATTGTTCCGCTTACGGGCAGGGAATAAAGATAACCTTGAAAGAAGTTCCATGAAAAATGAAGCGAGATAGGCAACCAAAGGGAGCGAGTTTTTATATATGATGCGGAAAGCCAAACCCCGGCAAGAAAGATATTAAAAAGCGCAAGAAAGTTCATATTTGGATTTTGAAGGTGAGCAAGCGAAAAGATAAGTGAGAAAAGTAATGTTGCAATAATTGGACTTGTCCCGTCAATTAAGCGTTGAAATGGATAACCCCGAAATAAAATTTCTTCAGCAAGTGCGACGAGAACAAAAAACAAAACTGCTTCAAAAAAATGCGGATATATTTGATTCAGTGTGAAATTATATTTGTAATAACCAAAAATTGCGTTTGGTAGGACGACAATTGTTATCATTAAAAATCCAAGAATTAAACCGAATAAAATTTCATGAGGGCTTTTTGAAGTATATGTTAAACCGATGTCAAATAAGTTTTTCTTTTCAAAAAAATTCATCATCACAAAAGTAGAAATTATCGCGGAGACTAATACAATGAGTTCATCAATTAGAAGATTACTGGTGAGATTAAGAATTGGCAAAAATAGCCTGAATAAAAAATTCACAACAATGAGGGCGATGGCGAAATTTATGAAGAATATCAAAATTTTCCATCCATTGCGAAGTTTATTTTGTTGGTTAACAAAAATAGATGGCATTATTTTATCATAGGTTTGTTTTTAAAAACTTTATTGCCTTTTTCCCTATGTCGGTTCTGTAGTGCATGCCGTCAAATTGTATTTTTTTTACTGCATCATAAGCTTTTCTAATAGTATTCTCAAAGTCATTTTCACCTCCGATAGCTGTAACACCAAGAACACGACCCCCTGATGTTAGGACTTTACCATTTATTTTTTTAGTTCCAGCATGGAATAAAATTATGTCTTCCATTTTTTTAACTTTATCAAGTCCGTAAATTTCTTTTCCAGTTTCATAATTATCAGGATACCCAGCAGAGGCAAGTATGACGCAAACAGCGGTTGCTTTTTTGATGTTATAATTGAACTTTTTCAATCCTCCATCTATTGCTTTGAAAAACATTTCAATGATGTCGCCGTCAAGTAGTGGCAGAACCACTTGTGTTTCTGGGTCCCCAAAGCGACAGTTGAATTCAAGAACTTTCGGACCATCTTCCGTAATCATGAGACCACAATACAGACATCCTTTGTATTCTCTTCCTTCATTTTTTAGACCTTGAATTGTTGGTTTAATTATCTCATCTTTTATCCTTTCAAGCATCATATTATCAAGAAGCGGTGTCGGTGCGTAAGAACCCATTCCACCTGTGTTTTTCCCTTCATCATTATCAAAAACTCGCTTATAGTCCTGTGCTGGGGCAAGCGTTATAAAGTCATTGCCATCAGTTATTGCGAAGACAGAAGCTTCCTCACCTTCTAAAAACTCTTCAATTACGATTTTTTCACCTGCCAGGCCAAAAATTTTGTCTTTAAAGTATAAATCAATTGTTTTAGCTGCATCGTTGATATTTTCGCATATTGTCACACCTTTTCCACCGGCAAGTCCATCTGCTTTTATTACTATCGGCGGAGTTAATCCTTGAACAAATTTTTTTGCTTTTTCAATTTCATCAGATGTGAATGTCTCATAATTTGCTGTTGGTATGTTGTATTTTTTCATGAAATTTTTCGCAAAAACTTTACTACTTTCAATTTCAGCGGGCGATTTTCTTGGTCCGAAGATTTTTAAACCGTGAGATTCAAATAAATCCACAATCCCAAGCGAGAGGGGAAGTTCAGGTCCTACGACGGTAAGATCAATTTTGTTCTCAAGAGCAAATTTTAAAAGTGAGTTTAAATCTTCAGCTTTAATTGGCAAAGTTTCAGCAATTTCAGAAATCCCGGCATTTCCGGGCGCACAATAAATTTTTTTCACTTCCTTTGATTGTGAAATTTTCCACACAAGTGCATGTTCTCTCCCACCGCTACCGACGACGAGAACCTTCATAATTTAGCTTCTTTTGTTTTAGTCGGGTGTAAACAGCTCAAGCTCGCGGACGAGATTGATTATAACTTTTTTGATATCATAATTTTCAAGGTTGAGTTTAGGGACAAGAACTTTTTGATTCAAATAAAGTTCAAATGCTTTTATAAATGCATTTACAATTGACGATGGGTCGTTTGCGTCAGCTATAAGTGAATTTTTGTAATCCCCAATTATGTATCTGTGGTTGTTCTGTCCATTTATTATTGCAATGTATGGTTTTCCAGTTGCAATGTAATCATAGGGGACATTTGAAATGTCAAAATCGTCAAGATAGATTAGAAAGTTAGAGGAGAGAAGAATTTTGATATAATTTTCACGCTGTAAGTTCTGATAAATTTTGATGTTTTCTTTTATCTGGAGTTTTGAGATAAGATTGACAATTTCGTTTGTTGGAATGCCTATCAAGTTGAAAAGAAGTGATTTTTTGAAAAGGGGATCTTTTCTTGAGAGATAAGCGAGGGCGTTTAAAATTAATTTAAATTTTTTCAGAGTGATTTTGCCATATGCCAAGGTCAGTGTAAATTTATCATCAGGGTTTATGCGATGATCTGTAAATTCTGAAAGATTAAACCCCGTTGGAATTATTTTGACGAAGTTGTAATCAAGAAAAAGATAATTTTGAAGTAAATAATCTTTGATCCTTCTGTTATCAACGATTACAGATGAACCAGCTCTTAGAAGTTTTTTCTCTCTTAATGTGAGCGATTTTTTCTGTGGGATGATTGAGGAATAGTCAATTATGAGAGGGATTTTAAATTTTTTTGAAAGGTGAGCGCCAATTTGCACTGTTGAAAGTGGGGGGACGAAAGCTATAATTGCATTATATCTCTCGGATTTCAAGATTTTTTCCCCAAACTTGATCGCTTTGAATTTCCAAATATCCTCTGGCTCAACCACGCCGAAAATTTTAGCGGTATATAACAGAATCTTCGGGATAAGTTCTTTCTTGGTTTTGGGGAAGTTTAAAGATGCGATTTTTGAGAAAGGTTTAATAAGATTTACTGCATATACCTTAACATTGCTTTCCTTAAGAGCTTCAGTAAGTGTAAAATCTTTCAAAGCTGGGAATATAGAGTGATTGAGTGTTAAGATTGAAGAAAACCAATTGTAATCTTTAAGATGTTTTGCGAAGTTAAAAGCCCTAAAGCTTGAGCCGTAAATCACAGGAGGAAAATGATAAGTTATCATCAAAACTTTTCTAATCATTAAACTTCAATTAAGTTTCTTGGCAATGAAGTTAAAATTGAAGCGTTTGAATCTACTAATATATCATCTTCAATTCTGACACCTCCAAACCCTGGTATGTAAATTCCTGGCTCAATTGTGATAACATTCCCAGCTTGAAGAATATAATTACTTTTAGGAGCTATTCTTGGAAGGGTATGGATTTCAATTCCAATTCCGTGTCCAAGCGAATGTCCGAAAAATTTGCCATAACCCTTTTGTTTTATGTAATTTCTTGCAACGGAATCAAGTTCATTGGCTTTAACTCCTTTGCCGACTTTTTCAATTGCTTTTGCTTGGGCGTCAAGGACAATTTGATAAATTTTTCTGGCTTCTGGTTTTGCTTTTCCTATGGAGATAGTTCTTGTTATGTCGGAATGATAGCCATCATAGACGCATCCGAAGTCAATCACAACAAGTTCGCCTTTTTTGAGTTTTTTATCTGTTGCAACTCCATGTGGTAAAGCGCTTCTCCACCCGCTTGCAACTATTATGTCAAATGCATCTTTCTCGGCTCCAAATTTTCTGTGAAGGTAAGTTATTTCGGAGGCGATTTCAAGTTCAGAAATTCCTGGCTTGATGATATTTAAAATTTCTTCAAAAACTTTTTCGCTTATTTTTATTGCAAATTTTATTTTTTCAACTTCGCTATGGGTTTTAACTGCAGAAATTTCCTCAATGAAATTTTTTGTTGGTATAAATTTTACATCTCTAAATTTTTTCTTCAATTCAAGAACGAATGAGAGGGGAATGTGCTGTGATTCAACCCCAATTTTTTTAAATTTATCAAAGATATTTTTCTCTTGAATTAAATCAAGCAAAGTTTTTCCTGTGGCGATGAATCTTTTAAAACCCTTTACTTGTTCTTTTGACTGTTCTTTATATCGGAAGTCGGTTATAAAAAAGGCTTCACTTTTTGTTATGATGCAAATAGCTGAGGAGCCTGTAAATCCAGTTAGATATCGTATGTTTGGGAGATGGGTTATTAAAATTGCTTCAATTTTTAATTGGTCAAGTTTTTCCCGAACTTTTTCAAGTTTTAGATTTAATTCAGACATTTCGTTCAAAGATTTGATATGCTGTAATTTGGGGCTTCTTTTGTGATG
This sequence comes from Candidatus Kryptobacter tengchongensis, assembly GCA_001485605.1. Classification (GTDB taxonomy): domain Bacteria; phylum Bacteroidota; class Ignavibacteria; order Kryptoniales; family Kryptoniaceae; genus Kryptonium; species Kryptonium tengchongense. The sequence continues at coordinate 42,965 of FAON01000007.1, read as the reverse complement.
ATCACATCATGCGGGTGGCTTTCCCTTAGCCCAGCGTTTGTCATAAGAATAAACTTTGTTTTCGTTTTCATTTCTTCAATGTTTCTTGCGCCACAATAACCCATTGCTGATTTTAATCCACCGACCATTTGATAAACAACATCACTTAAGTGACCTTTGTATGGAACTCTTCCTTCAATTCCCTCGGGGACGAGTTTTTTAATATCATCTTCAACATCTTGGAAATATCTATCGCTGCTTCCAGCTTTCATTGCTTCAATTGAGCCCATTCCTCTATAAACTTTATAACTGCGTCCCTCGTACAAAACTTTTTCACCAGGGCTTTCTTCGGTTCCAGCAAATAAAGCACCTATCATAACGGAGTCAGCACCAGCTGCAATTGCTTTTGCGATATCGCCAGTTTGTTTTATTCCACCGTCTGCAATTATGGGAACTTTGTATTTCATTGCGACTTCTGCACAGTTCATAATAGCTGTGATTTGCGGGACCCCAACACCCGTGACAACCCTTGTGGTGCAAATTGATCCAGGTCCAATGCCAACTTTAACTGCATCTGCTCCGGCTTTTATAAGGTCAATAGTTGCTTCTCCTGTTGCGACATTTCCAGCGATAACATCAAGCTCTGGAAATTTTTTCTTGATTTTTTTCAACATCTCTATGACACCTTTTGAGTGTCCGTGGGCAGTGTCAATAACTATCACATCAACCCCTGCTTTTTTAAGTTCTTCAACTCTTTCAATGGTATCTGATCTAATCCCAACAGCTGCGCCAACTCTAAGGCGTCCGAGCTCATCTTTACATGCATTTGGATATTTTTTCTTTTTCTGAATATCTTTAAATGTTATCAAACCACGAAGATAGCCATTTTTATCAACGACGGGGAGTTTTTCAATTTTATGTTTTTGCAAAATTTTTTCAGCTTCTTCAAGCGTCGTTCCAACAGGAGCAGTTATCAAATTTGAATTTGTCATATACTTTGAAATTTCGGCATCAAGGTCTGGTTCAAATCTTAAATCACGATTTGTAAGAATCCCCACAAGTTTCCCGTTAGAATCAACCACAGGTATTCCGGAGATTTTGTAATGGCTCATTAGTTCAAGCGCTTCACGAACTTTTCTATCTGGGGTCAATGTTATCGGGTTTAAAATCATTCCGCTTTCAGATCGTTTTACTTTATCAACTTCGTTTGCCTGTCTTTCAATCGTCATATTTTTATGTATGATCCCAATTCCACCTTCTCTTGCTATGGCTATCGCCATTTCAGATTCTGTAACTGTATCCATTGCTGCACTTACGAGGGGTATGTTCAATTTTATATTTTTTGTGAGTTTGGTTGACACATCAACTTCTCTTGGTAGAACACTTGACTTTGCAGGGACAAGGAGGACATCATCAAAGGTATAGGCATATCCAATTATTTTTTTCTTCCACAATTTATTGTTTTGAGGCATAGTTGGCTTGAGGCATCTGTTTTTATAAAAAATAAAGTTCCTTCGGAACGAGCAATAAGTAAGCGAAATCCCAAACTAATAATATCATTGCACCAGTATAATTCATCTCATTCAGCTCGTTCCGAAGGAAAACTTATTCATTACATTTTTTAGAAGAACTTTTCCCCAAGGCATGATTAACCTTGAGTTTCCTGAACTTGCTCCTGTTGTTTCATTTGAGCAAGCATTTCTCTGAGCTTGCGCATTTTTTCTTTTCTTTTTCTCTCCTTCTTCCTATGTTTCTTCAGCACCTGCTTTTTCTTCTTGTTCACAATTAGTGCAAAATTTGTTTTTGATTATAATTGCTCCATCATCATGCGCTGAGCTCTGCGAATTGCTTTAGCTTTTTTCATCTTCTTCTTGACGGAAGGCGGTGTGTAAAAAGTTCTCCGCTTGAATTCTCGCATAATTCCAGCTTGTTCGTATTTCTTTTTGAACCTTTTTAAGGCTTTGTCAATTGATTCGCCTTCCTGAACTATTATTCCTACCAATTTTATCACCTCGCTTTTTTTATTGTTTGAAATTTTCAATAAGTTTTTTTTGACCGAGTTTTTCAAACTCAACAACAATTATGCTATAACCGCTTGAAGAAACTTCTTTCTTTTTAACTCTACCATAATCTTGCCACTCTGTATGATAAATTAATTCCCCAACTTCATAAGTTTCCTCCGAAGAATAAATTCTGTAATTTTCTTGTGCGTTTGAGTTTTGCTGAATGTTTAACTCATCAACGGGAACGAGGACGACATGCTTACATTTCTGGCATACGTACCAAAACTTGGTATCGGGTTCGGCTTCAAAATTCCCTCTGAACTTAAACTTTTGTTTGCCTCCGCAATACTCGCAAAACCTTTCTATTTGCTTTGGAAGTTTCATTTAAAAAACTTTTTGTAAGTTTGTTTATCTGTTAAAAAATATAAGAAAAATTTGCCAATATATCAAGCGATTTTATGGCTATCCAAAAACTATTAGAGCCTTCCCAAAAGGTGGGTATAATTTGGAGGCAGAGTAGGATAGGAAATTAAAAGGATGAATTTAGAAGGTTTGAACGGTCACTTCAATTCAAGGCTGTCTTGGGTAATCAAGCAAAAAATTAAACTTTTGTCTTTTACATATCTTTGAGTTGAGTGAGATATTTGTAATTAAACCTTTTTCTGGGTTACTCTTTCAACATACCGCATTGTTTCAACATCAACTCTTACAATTTCGCCTTCTTTAATGAACTGTGGAACAAGGATTTCCATTCCGTTTTCAAGTGTTGCGCTTTTCATTGTGTTATCCTGTGCCTCTTTAACCCCTGAACCTGTTAAGACAACTTTAAGATCAACTGTTTTTGGTGATCTCACGCTTATCGGCTGATCACCAAGAAATTCAACATCAACTTTTGTTCCTTCTTTTAGAAACTTTGCGAAGTTTCCAAGGGCTTCTTTTGGGACGCCGACCTGCTCATAAGTTTGCGGATCCATAAAGTAAAATAGATCGCCGTCGTTATAAATATATTCCATTGGTTTTCTTATAAGTTCAACATCTTCAACTTTTTCATCCGTTCTAAATCTTCTTTCGGTATAGTGTCCAGTTGAGAGATTTAAAAGTCGTGTTGACACAAAACCCTGCATTTGTCCGCTTCCTGCGTGAACTTTCGCTTCAATTACCTTGTAAATTGTTCCCTCAATTCTTAATGCCATTCCTTCCCTGATTTCGGTTGCGAGAATCATGGTTTCACCTCCAATTGTTTTTGCATGGGTTTTCTTTTAAAATATAGTTTCGGATGAATTTATTTGCAAATAGAATGATGCTTTTTTAACTTTTTTAAAAAAGTAAAATTTTGTTTATGATAAGGATTTTAACTGCTGGGGAATCTCATGGAAAAGCACTTGTTGGAATTATTGAGGGAATCCCTGCGGGACTTGAGATAAGTGTTGAGTATATAAATTTTCATCTCAAAAGAAGACAAATGGGTTATGGTCGTGGGGGAAGGATGAGAATTGAAAGTGATGAAGTTGAAATTATCTCTGGAGTTAGGTTTGGCAAAACGCTTGGAAGTCCAATTGCTTTGATGATTAAGAATAGAGATTGGGAAAATTGGAAGAGTAAGATGTCAATTGAGGAGATTGATGATGTAATAGAGAAAATAACTGTACCTCGTCCTGGTCATGCTGATTTAGCTGGTTATTTCAAATATGGGTTTGATGATATAAGAGATGTGATTGAACGCGCAAGCGCGAGGGAAACAGCAATAAGGGTTGCGTGTTGCTCAATTGCGAGAAAATTGCTTGAGGAGATGGGGATTTTCATTGGAAGCCATGTTGTTCAAATTGGATATGTGAAAGTTGAGGATAGGAACAAACTTGATAAGAAAATTCAAAAATTAATCCACAAACCGAAAGGGGCTCTTGAGGTGAGCTTGTCTGCCGACGAGTCTGAAGTAAGGTGTTTGGATAAGTCTGTTGAAAAAAAGATGAAAGAAGTCATAAAAAATGCAATGAAAAATGGGGATACGGTTGGTGGTGTTTTTGAAGTTATTGTCACTGGATTGCCAATTGGTCTTGGAAGTTATGTGCAGTGGGACAGAAGGCTTGATGGATTACTTGCGCAGGTAATTATGTCAATTCAAGCTGTAAAGGGAGTTGAAATAGGTCCAGCGTTTGAGAATGCAACAAAATTTGGTTCAGAGGTGCATGACGAGATCTTCGTAAAAAATGGGAAAATTTATCGTAAAACAAATCGCGCAGGTGGAATTGAAGGTGGGATGACAAATGGTCAACCGATAGTATTAAGGGTAGCGATGAAGCCAATTTCAACTGTTATAAAAGGTCTTAACAGTGTTGATCTAAAAAAGTTGAAGCCTGTAAAATCAAGGTATGAGCGTTCAGATTTTTGCGCAGTTCCATCAGCAAGTATAATTGCTGAATCTGTGATTGCGCCAGTTATCGCAAACGCGGTGCTTGAAAAGTTTGGAGGGGATAGTTTAAAGGAGCTGAAGAAAAATTATAAAGGTGCTATTTTCGCACTTTGGTGAAAAGAATAAGCGCAATGTGATTACGTCCTAACTTGATAATTTAAAAACAAGTGATTATATTTTTTCAGATGCTGAAACAAAAACAAAATAAGGAACTTCCCCATGGCAGAAACACTTGATGCACTTGGGATGATTGAAACAAAGGGTTTAGTTGGAGCTATTGAAGCAGCTGATGCGATGTGTAAAGCTGCGAAGGTAACTTTGATTGGTAAAGAAGTAATTGGTGGTGGATATGTAACAGTAATGGTTCGTGGAGATGTCGGAGCTGTTAAAGCAGCGGTTGATGCGGGTGCAGCAGCTGCTCAAAGAGTTGGCGAACTTGTATCAGTCCATGTCATCCCAAGACCGCATGCGGATGTTGAGCTCATTTTGCCAAAGCGACCCGAAGGAAAATAAAAGTTAAAAAATCAAAATCGGGTTTAAATTTATGATTGAATATGCATTGGGAATGATAGAAACAAGAGGGCTTGTAGCTGCAATTGAAGCAGCAGATGCAGCTTGCAAAGCTGCGAATGTTAAATTGGTTGGAAAGGAATATATCGGGGGTGGTTATGTGACGATTAAGATAATTGGTGAAGTTGCAGCTGTTAAAGCAGCGGTTGATGCGGGTGCAGCAGCTGCTCAAAGAGTTGGCGAACTTGTATCAGTCCATGTCATCCCAAGACCAATTGATGATCTTGAAATGTTAATTTATCCAGAGAAACCATACCAAATTGCGGGCGGGAAATTGCAAGCTGACCCAGTTGATTTGCCTGAAGCAAAATCCCCAGATGAACTTCGTTCTTATCTTGAAAATTTTAGTGTGATGCAACTTCGTTCTATAGCAAGGAGAATTGAGGATATTGAATTAACAGGACGTGAAATTTCAAAGGCGACAAAGGAAGAACTTATTGAAAAAATTATCAAAGCGAAGTTTGGTTGAAGCTAAATGAAAAGATATATCTCATTTATCATTTCATTTGCCTTTGCTTTTCTTCTTTGGTTAATTGTTAATCTCAATGGTGAATATGAAGATAGTTTCAAGGCGAGGATTTTGATAAAAAATCTCCGTCCTGAAAAAGCAATTAAAAATGATTACCCTGAATTTGTCAATATCAGATTAAAAGGGCGGGGTTGGAAAATCCTGCCCTTTTATTTTTTATCCAAACCACATGTCTCAATTGATCTCTCAAATATACACAAAACATTACACCTTAATCTGCTTAATAATCCCCGTGTTCAAATTTCACTTCCTAAAGATGTTAACTTCGTTGGAATTGAACCTGATACATTAAGTTTTGAACTTGAACAGAGAATGGAAAAGAAAGTTCCAGTTGTGCTTTCATATGAGTTGAAAAATGAAAATAACAGCTTCGCATATCCCCCAAAAATTTTCCCAGATAGCGTTGTGGTTTCTGGACCCGAATCAATGGTGTCAAAAATTGATTCAGTGTTTACAGATAAAATTTTGATTGATAAAATAGGACAGGAAGTTAATACTAAAGTTAAAATTCTGAATCCGAATCAAAAACTGATAAAGATAAGTAGCGACTTCGCTCAAGTTAAGTTTCTGGTTGAGCAAATTGTTGAGCGTGAATTTGTCGTTGCGGTGCATGTTACTGGAATCCCGGCTGATAAAGAAGTTATACTTTTCCCACCTGATATAAAAGTTGTCGTGAGGGGAACTATTTCCAAGGTCGTTCCATTAGAGCTTGACAAAGACACAGTTATAAAAGTTCTTGTAAGCTATCATGATGTGTTAAACGATAAAACAGGGCTTGTTAAACCTCAAATAATCTTACCTGAATATCTTAAACTTGTAAGTTTTAGCCCAGAGGGACTTGAATATATAATAAGGCAAAAATGAGAGATGCTTTTGCTGATAATTTCATTAATGCTTCAAATTGGAGAATTTCCAAAATCTCGTGCGGAGTTAAGTAATTATACTCAAACATCAACATATTCTGATGTGATTAACTTTATAGATCAAGTTGTTAAGTTAAGTCCAATTGCGAGTGTGACTATGTTTGGAAAAAGTTATGAGGGACGTGATTTGCCTCTTGTAATACTTTCGGATCCAAAGATTTCGTCACCGGAAGACAAAAGAGTTTCTGATAAAATCATTATTTTGATTATTGGGAACATCCACGCTGGTGAAGTTGAAGGGAAAGAGGCGATTTTACATATAATTAGAAAATTTCACCTTGATGAGAATTTAAAAAAGCTTCTTGATGATGCCGTTGTCCTTACTGTTCCAATTTTAAATGCCGATGGAAATGAAAAAATAAGCAAAAGCAACAGAGCACACCAGAATGGACCTGAAGGAGGGGTCGGGGTAAGAGAAAATTCACAAGGTCTTGACTTAAATCGTGACTTTACAAAACTTGAAACCCCTGAAGTAAGGTCTCTCATAATTAATGTGATCAACAGATGGCTTCCACACATTGTGATTGATTGCCATACAACAAATGGTTCGTATCATGGTTATGTCTTGACATATGCAACTGGATTAAATCCGAATAGTAATTCAAAGGTCACAAATTTTGTGAGAGAAGAGCTATTCCCTGAGATAACGAAGCGGATGTGGGAAAATTATGGCTACAGAATTTATTACTATGGTAATTTTATTGATCCTCTTGATCCATCAAAGGGTTGGATAACTTTTGATCACAGACCGAGATTTGGGACCAATTATATTGGATTGATGAATCGTATTGCAATTTTGAGTGAAGCATATGCTTATGCAGATTTTAGAACGAGAATTGATGCGACTGAAAAATTTATTGAGGAAATTTTAAGGTTTGCAGTGAAAAATCGCAAAAAGATTATGAATTTGATAAAAGAAGCAGATGAGATCTCTGTTTCTGGGGAAGTTGACTCTCTTGGGATAAGGTTTCAGGTAAAGGAATTTGACAGACTGGAAAAAATTTATGGTTATAGGTTGATTGAATATGTTGATACATTGACAGGGGAGAAAAAAAGAAGAGTAAACGAAAAGATTGAGGTTTTTGAGACAAAAAATTTTGGTGAGTTTAAAATTGTTGAAAAGAGGTTAGTTCCGCTTGCTTATGTTTTCAGTACTGAATTTAAAAATGTAGCGGACAAACTCCTTGAACACGGGATAAGCGTTGAGCGGGTTAAAGATAAATTTAGGGCGATTGCAGAAGTTTTCATCATTGATAGTGTTAAGTATTCGGAGAGGAAGTTTCAAGGACATAACGAAGCGAGACTGTTTGGTCATTATGAGGATGTTGAAATTGAGATTGACAGTGGTTATTATTATGTTTCGGTAAGACAGCCGAAGTTAAATTTAATTTTTTATCTTCTTGAGCCAGAAAGCGACGATGGGTTTGTAAATTGGAATTTCTTTGATGAGTTTTTGGGGCGTGAAATTGAAGATAAAAGAAAGGTAATTTTTCCAGTTTATAAAATTAAACAAATGGAGGTGCTAAAATGAGGTTGGTTTCAATTTTTGTGGTTGCGCTCTTGGTTTTACTATTTGTTAATTTCTCATCTAAGTTTATTGAGCCGAAGATATGCGCGACATTTTCAATTGTTGCTTTTGATCCACAGGCGAATGAAGCTGGGGTTGCGGTGCAGTCAAAATTTCCAAATGTGAGACCAATTGTTCCATGGGCAAAGGCAAATGTTGGGGCAATCGCAACACAAAGCTTTGCGAATGTTGCATATGGTCCTGTTGGGCTTGCACTTCTTGAAAATGGGGCAACAGCTGAGCAGGCGTTGCAAATTCTTCTGCAAAATGACCCGCAAAAAGCAGTAAGACAGGTTGGGATTGTTGATTTTAAGGGGAACTCGGCATGCTGGACTGGAGAAGAATGCTTTGATTGGGCTGGTGGAATTGTGGGCTATGGAAATGAAAAGAAATATGGAGGGAAAGGAGAGTTAATAGTTGGTAAATATTATGCGGTGCAGGGGAATATACTTGTTGATCAAAGAACAGTTGAAGCTATGGCAAAAACATTTGAAGAGACAAAAGGAACTCTTGCAGATCGGCTTGTAGCAGCTCTTGTTGCAGGTGGGAAAGCTGGTGGTGATAGGCGAGGTGAACAGTCCGCTGCTTTGCTCGTTGTTAAAAAAGGAGCAGGTTATGATAGCACAATGGATAATTACATTGATATAAGTATTTACGATCACCCAAAACCTTTAGAAGAGCTTCAACGCCTTTATCAACTCCATAAACTTTACTTCTTTAAGAGCGATCCTAAAAATCTCATAAAAATAGATGATAAGATATGTAGGGAGCTTCAGCAAATTATGAAAGATCGCGGGTTTTACGATGGACCAGTGAACGGGGTTTTTGATGAAAAGACGAAAAAATCTTTACAAAACTTTATGGGCTGGGAAAATTATGATGTCAGGATCAGAAATGATGATTTAATTGATATTGAAGTTTTGCAAGATATTAGAAAAAATTATGAGCTGTGGAAATCGCAGGCTGGGAAGAAAAAGTGAAAATTGTAAAGAGCAAATGGTTTAAGGTTGATCATTTAGAGATATTGGCACTTTGAGAGATTTTGTTAATTTAACATAGGTTTGTTGCTTTTGATATTTTTTGTTGAATTTTTAATTTTAAATAGAAAAACAACTTCAAAGTTTGCAAAGGAAAAATATAGTGGAGATTTAAAACATGCTTCGTCTTAAACATTCTGATTTTTGCCATAAAAATTCTGAGGTTTATCATTATCGCTTTTATCTTTTCTATGTTGTTTTTCTGTTAATCTTTTTGAACTCTTTTTCATTTTCCCAGATTTATTCCAATTTAGAAGCAAGGCGGATTCTTCATGGTCTTGGTGTTTCGTCAGTGAACATTATTGAGAATGTTAAAGTTATAAAGGTGACACCTGGTGTGATAGAGGGGTTTGATGGGGGTTCTCATAGGCGGATATTTGAGTTTATAAATGAAGATGATATAATTTTGCTTGAGGGTGCAACTTTATATAAGACTGGGGGTGGGGAGATAATTATTAAAGCGGATCGTATATTCATATCGGCGGTTCTTATGAAGTTGGATAACAGGTGGCATCTCATAGTGGGGAGGACGCTTGATGATATAATAAACTTTTTGGCGGATTACTGAATAGTTTGGGGGTAAATATTTTTGTGGATGATTTTAAACATATGAGACCGGTTCTCTCACGCTTCCAGATAACTTGATTTTAAAGGTATGGTTTTTTAAATTTTGAAAAAGTTATGCCCGGGTGGCGGAAATGGTAGACGCACAGGACTTAAAATCCTGTGTCCCGAAAGGGACGTACCGGTTCGAGTCCGGTCCCGGGCACGATTGCCCAATGTTTGGGTAAGGTCCTGCGCAACGGGATGTTGCTGAACCCCGCCAGGCCCGGAAGGGAGCAACGGTAGGCAATCAATCTCGTGTGACGCAGGGGTGCCTGCCCATTCATTGGGCTTTATTTTTAAAATTTATAACGATTGATTCTTCCTTTGGCCATTTTTCAATCGCTTTGTGATCTTCATAAACATGAATGTGAAATTTAACTTTTGAAATTTCTCCTTCTGCGCACAATGTTTTTCTGCTTATTGCAAATTCAAAAATTTCTTTAAATGCGTATTTTATCTCAAATATCTCCTGTTTATCTTTTCTCCCAATTTTTCTTACAGAGAAGCCTTCGTGATTAAATTCAATCCTTATTTCGCATGGTTCAATGAAGTGTATTTCAATTTTATGGTTTTGGGTTAAATCTTTTGATGTGTCAACTCTGATAAAGAAATTTGCTTCGTTAAATCCGAAGTAAATTCTTTTTACAATTGTAAATGTTTGATGCATTGTCATTCCAGTTTGTGCGACATCGTAATAACCCGCTCCTTCCCATTCATAGTTTCGTGTTCTTGAGCCATCAACCGTTGGGTAAATAAATTTCTTTGGTTCAACAATAAAGAACTTAACAAATTTGCGTTTGATTGGGTGTAGAAGTTCAATTGGTGGTTCAGCTCCAAGTATCTCGTAAACCCTTATCAAATGTTTTCTGAAGAGCATATCAAATTCGTCCGCTTGTGCGGTTACATGTTCATCTCCGAACCACCAACACCAATCGCTTCCCTCGGCAATATAAATTTCTTCCCATGCTTTTTTGATTTTATCTTCACTATGTTTGCCTTTTGAGATCTCACGGGTGAGGAAATCACGGGTCTGCTTAAGCAAATCCCATGCTCTGTTATCTTCTTCGTGTCCTATCCAGATTTTAAAATTTGCGTTTATCCACGAACCAGGGAAAACCTTTTTCAATTCAACTGCTTCGGCGTTTGCAAGGAAATCATTTAATCTTACAGTTTCAATTCTCTCATCGTTTGAAATTAGCCAGTAAAGTGTTCTTAAAAAATCTTTTCCATCGCTTTGGTAATATTCCCAACAATTTTCACCATCAAGGATTATACTTATGATTGAGTTTTTCAGTGCTTCTTCACCTTCGTTTTTTATTATATCATCACGAATTTTTAAAATTCTATTTACAAGGTCGCGCGCTGAATCGTCAGGGTTCCAGCTTGAATATACAAATCCAATCAAGTCGGAGAGTATGCGATCTCTAAAGACAATTTTAATTTCTCCAAATGGAGTTTTGATATAATACGGTTTGTAAATTTTGAGCCTGTCAATGTTTTTTGTTTTATCGTTTTCAAGGGCAAGGGATTTAAACAGAACTTCTTCATCTGATGCTGTCCATTTAATTTTATTTTCAGCCATTAGGTTTAGAACCTCTTCACTTATACTTCCCTCGCTTGGCCACATTCCATTTGGCATTTTACCGAAAATTTCAGCGTAAAGTGCAATTGATTTTTTTATTTGGGCATCGGCATCTTCTGGATGTGTAAATTTTTTAGCTGGCAGTTTTATATCAGGTGAGGAAATTTTAGCTATTGAATTATCGCATAGCAATGGCAGAATGGGGTGATAAAAGGGGCTTATGCTAACTTCAATTTGTCCTCTTTCTTGGGCTTCAACATGTTTTGGAATTATCCTGGATAAAATTTCATAGTGTCCCCGAATTAAGAGTTGTTTTTCCTCTTCTGTAAAATTCCTTCCTTTTTCAAAAAATCTTTTAAACGGTTCATCGTATTTGCTATATTCGCCAACCCAAACGAGGTTGTACCAAACTTGGAGGTCAAGCCAGTCTTGCTCGGTAAAGTTGGGGCTTACTTCTTCAAATTTTTCCGTGTTGTATGAAAATCCGCCACGTTTGTTGAAAAGTTCAAGATATCTTGGATAAGGTTTTATCATTCTATCAAAATTTGCCATGAAGAAGTTTTTCAAAATTTCAAATTTGTCGTCCTCTGTAAGTTCTTGGGCTTTTTTTAGTGTGAGCTTAAGAATTTTATCTTCAGCTTTGTTTTTGACATAGTCTATGATTTGGATGATGAGTGAAGGGGCAAGATTAAATGTTTGTTTTATCTTTGGGTAGTCATCAAGTATTCTTACCATATCCCAGTAATCTTTAATTCCATGGAATCTGACCCACGGTAGAAGATATTCGCCATCTTCTTTATAATAGGGTTGATGTTGATGCCATAGGAATGCAACCTTGATTGTTTCCATTTTAGCTTTGTTTTTATTTTCACAAATAAATTATCGGCGTAAATTTAAGAAAATTAATCATACTGCTCAAATGAGCTTGATGTCATTAAAATTGATTTTTACTCTTTAATTGTTTAACTTAATCAAAACAAGTTCAACGAAAAAATTGAAGGAAGATGGCTGAGATTGATACGAAGAATGCAAATGCTAATGAAGTTGAGGTTTATGAAAAGGAGATGACATTTTGGGAGCACCTTGAGGAGTTGAGGTCAAGGATTATAAAGTCGTTGCTTGGGATTATTGTTGGAGTTATATTTTGTGCTCTTTTCAGTGATACAATAGTTAATGGGATTTTGATTGTTCCAGCCAAAAAAGCTGGGTTTGAACTTCAGAATCTCAAGCCTTACGGTCAATTTATGCTTTATATGCAGGTTGTTGTCATTTCTGGATTTGTTTTGAGTTTACCTTTCACGCTTTATCAATTTTGGAAATTTGTTGAGCCAGGTTTATTGCCACGGGAAAAGAAATATGTTTTATGGATAGTGCTTTTTTCATCTTTTTGTTTTTTTGCTGGAATAGTTTTCGCTTATTTTGTTCTTCTTCCCGTTTCGTTAAAATTTTTTGCTGGGTTTGGAAGCGGGGAAATAAAAAATATAATTGCAATAAATGAGTATATGAGTTTTGTCATCGGGCTTATTCTTGCATCCGGGATTGTATTTGAGCTTCCGATGCTTTCATTTTTTCTTGGTAGGATTGGCATATTAACGCCTGCTTTCATGAGGCATTATAGAAAGCATGCTGTTGTTGTAATTTTGATAATAGCTGCTGTGTTAACCCCAGGACCTGATATCGCAAGTCAAGCCACTCTTGCAATCCCCCTTTATTTGCTTTATGAAATTAGCATATTTGTCGTTCAGCTTACAGGAAAAAAACCTAAAATTTAAAAACAAAATTGTTAAAAATGTGAATTTAAATGAAATTATACAGCCCGTCAAGGAAGAGCTTATTGAATTTGAGCGTTCTTTTAAAAGGACGATGTTTTCAAAGGTTAAGCTTCTTAACATAATTGTTCATTATATTTTAAGGCAGAAGGGGAAAAGAATAAGACCAACGCTCGTTTTTCTATCCGCAAAACTCGTTGGAGATATAAATGAATCAACTTTTCATGCAGCTACGCTTGTTGAGCTTCTTCATACCGCAACTCTTATCCATGATGATGTTGTGGATGAATCCGATATGAGGCGTGGTTTCCCTTCGTTAAATGCAATTTGGGGGAACAAAGTTGCTGTCCTCGTTGGTGATTTCTTTCTGGCTCAGGGATTACTTTTATCCTTAAAGAACAAGGAATATAAGTTCCTCCATATAACAAGTGAAGCGGTAAGAAGAATGAGCGAAGGGGAATTGCTTGAAATTCAAAGTGCAAGGGGAAATAGCATTGACGAGGAAATATATTTTAGAATAATTTCGGATAAAACAGCTTCTCTTATCTCAACTTGTTGCGAGCTCGGTGCCGTGAGCGCAACTGATGATGAGAGCGTGGCATATAAGCTTAAAAATTTTGGGGAAAATTTAGGAATCGCTTTTCAATTGCGTGATGATTTGCTTGATTATATGGGTGATAGTAATATTACGGGGAAACCAGTTGGTTCAGATATAAGGGAGGGTAAGATAACTTTACCATTAATTTACGCTTTGAAGAATTCACCTGGAAAAGAGGCTCGGCGTGTGATTAAAATCATAAAAAATAATCCAAAGATTAAGGATATTTATTTTGTGATTGATTTTGTCAAAGCGTATGGAGGAATTGATTATACTTTGAAGGTAGCCGAAGATTACCTCGAGAGGGCGAAACAATTTATCGTTGATTTTTCTGAATCACCAGCAAAGGAGTCTCTGATAAAACTTACTAATTTTGTTCTTGAAAGGGTAAGTTAATTAAAAAACAAAAAGGAGGCATAAGATGAACCGCATTATCATATTAGTTGGCATTTTTATTGTTTTGTTTTCAACTGTTTCAGCGCAGGTTGATAATAATTTAACTAAACTCCCTGAGTCTGCAGTTAAAGGTTACATTCAACCGCTTGTTGATGTAATGGGAGCAAATTTGAATTCTGGGCTTTATCATACTGCATCTATGAGCAAACTTTTCAGATTTTATGTTGGCGTTAAGGGTATGGCTGTTTTTGTTCCGTCGTCTATGAAAGAATTTACAGCTGAGCTTGGTTCGGATTATAATCCTTCAAGTGTCAAAACGGCAACAGTTTTGGGGAAAAAGGATGGTGGGGCAAGAACAAGGTATAGAAATCTTCAAGATGTTGATTTACCTGGTGGTATTGGTTTGACCCTTGTTCCGCTTGCTGTTTCACAGGTAAGCTTATCAACGATGAATTCTGAACTTCTTGTTAGATTTGTTCCCTTAATAAAAATTAATGATGACATTGGAAGCGTCAATCTTCTTGGGATTGGTTTGGGGCACAGCATAAGCCAGTATATTCCGATGTTTCCAGTAAATGTTGCAATTCAAGGTGTGTATCAACAATTAAAAATTGGAAATTATCTTAAGGCGACTGCTTTGAGCGTAAACGCTCATGCGAGCAAAAGTTTTATTTTCTTCACACTTTATGGAGGTGTTGGATATGAAACATTTTCGGCTGATATAAATTATAGTTATGAACCACCTATTGGGACACCGCAGGAAATAAGTTTAAGTTTAAAGGGGAAAAATAATTTCAGGGCGACTGCTGGATTGAAACTGGGTCTGGCAATTTTTGATTTGAATGTTGATTATTCAATTGGAAGTGTTAATGTCCTTTCAGCTGGTTTTGGTTTTTCATTTTGATTTGGGCGATGAAATTTAAATTCAAATTGGGAGGTTGTCAATGCGTCTTTTTTTGTTGTTCTCTTTTTGCTTGATTGTGTTGCTTGTTTCACCTTTCTTTTACAGCGAAGATAATTTTGAATTCGTTGGGTTTGCGACGGTAAAAAATTTTTATAGACAAGGTGACAACGAGCGTTTGTTTATACCTGGGATTGCGATTGTTAAGTTTAAAGCGGAATACAGAAATTTGCTTGGTTTGAGAAAAGTTGAAATAGATGAATTTAACAATGTGGCTGTTCAACTTGGGATAAAATCAGTTGAGAAGATGTTTCCGAATCATGAGGGGAAATTGTTAAAAAGTGATGAGCCGGATTTAAGCTTATTTTATATTGTTCGTTTTTCGGAGATGATGGATGTTAACTTCGTCATTTCAAAGCTTTCACGACTTAAAAGCATTGAATACGCTGAGCCACATTATATTTATAAACCTTGTTTTGTTCCAAATGATCCATATTTTTTAAGCCGTCAATGGTATCTCGGGAAGGTTGAAATTCCACTTGCTTGGGATATAACCCAAGGTGATACAAATATAGTGATTGGTATTGTTGATACGGGGATTGACCTTGATCATCCTGATCTTTCGGCAAATATATGGCGTAATTGGAGGGAAATTCCAAACAATGGAATTGACGATGATCAGAATGGTTATGTTGATGATTTTATTGGTTGGGATTTCGGGGGAAAAGATAATTTTAACAACGATAGGGCAAAGCAAGACAATGACCCGAGCGAGAAGAAGCCAGTTCATGGGACTCATGTTGCGGGCATTGCTTCTGCTGTGACGAATAATGGCATAGGGGTTGCGGGCGCTGGTTTTAAGTGTAAAATTATGGCTGTTAAGGTTTCTATTGATGATGATTCAGATAATTTAATTTACTATGGTTATGAGGGTATCGTTTATGCGGTTGATAATGGTGCAAAAGTTATAAATTGTAGTTGGGGTGGTGGGGGTGGCTCAAGATTTGAACAGGAGGTAATCAATTATGCCACTTCAAAGGGTGCGCTCGTTGTTGCTGCTGCTGGAAATAATAGAAGTGATGAATTTCACTCTCCATCTGGATATAAGCATGTGTTAAGCGTTGCCTCTGTTGACTCAAATGATGTCAAAGCTGGTTATTCAAATTTTGGAGAAACAGTTGATGTTTGTGCCCCAGGTGGAGTTTTTTCTGTTGATGGTGGAATTTTTAACACCTGGTATAACGATACATATACAAATTTAACCGGGACTTCAATGGCAAGTCCGCTTGTGGCTGGAATCGCTGGGCTTGTGAGAGCAAAGTTCCCTGAATTAACACCTGATCAAGTGGCTGAAAAAATCAGGGTTACAGCTGAACCTATAGATGATAAAAATCCAAGTTATCGTTATCAACTTGGCTATGGTCGTGTAAATGCATATAGAGCTTTAACAATTAACTCGCCAGCTGTGAGATTTGAAGATTTTGTGATTGATGATTCTCTTGGGAATAAAGACGGCGCAATTGATCCTGGTGAAGTGATACAAATTAAGGGAACTTTTAAGAATTATCTCGCTTCGGCTTCAAATCTTGTCGCACAGCTTGAAACCACAGACCCTTATGTTCAGATAATAAGCGGGATTTTTACGATAGGCTCTCTTGGAACTTTACAGTCTAAAAACAATTCAGATGAGCCGTTTAAATTTAAAATTTTGCCCAATACCCCTGAAAATTACACAGTTAAGTTCGTCGTTAAAATTTATTCTGGCTCATATAATGATTTCGTGTATTTCAAAGTTTTTGTTAGACCTACATTTAGGGATCATAATGCTAATTTCATAACTTTAACCGTAACAAGTCGTGGTAACCTTGCTTTCAATGACTATCCTTCAAATACGCAAGGTAAGGGTTTAATTTATCGTGGTGGGAATAATTTACTTTTTGAAGGTGCTTTTATGGCAGGAATCAGCAGTTCAAAAATTGTGGATGTTGCAAGGGATGAGACAGGACAGAGACAAAATAGCGATTTTTCACCTAAAACATCTTTTTATCTTAAAACACCTGGGGAAATCTCCGCTCAAGATGGCTTCTCAATCTTTACAGATTCACTCGCACCTGGGCAAAATAGGGTTGGGATTGAGGTTTTGCTTAATAGCTTCGCATTTGATCAAACTTTTGATGATATGAATTTCGTTTTGCTTAAATATTCTATTATTAACAGGTCAGGGGTTGATTATCAAAATTTCAGAGCTGGCTTATTCCTTGATTTTGACCTTGGGAGCGCATATGATAATGTCGTGGTTTATGATCAAGTTGGGAATTTTGTTTATATCTATGATACTGATCCAAATGGTGAAAAAACTTTAACGGGAGTTGCTCTTTTAAATTTGGATGAGCAAGGGGTTTGGTTTATAAATAATGCTGGGGATGAACTTTGGGGAATTTATGATGGATTTACGAAATCTGAGAAGTGGGAAGCGTTAAGTTATAAGGGAGTGAGAAGAGCGAGTGCTGGGGCAGGTGATATTTCGGTTGTGATCTCGGGTGGGACGAGAATTTTTAAAAACAATGATACTTTGAAAATTGGTTTTGCGATTGTATGTGGTGATAGTTTAAAGGTTTTAAGAAATTCAGTTTTAAGAGCAAGAGAAAGATGGTTGCAGGTCATCACCGATACTGGTTTTCAAAAGACATTACCCAAAGATTTTGTTCTTTACCAAAATTATCCGAATCCATTTAACATTGAGACAAATATAAAGTTTGCTCTTCCGAAATCAGCAAATGTAACGATTGAAGTTTTTGATGTAGCTGGGAGGAAGATAAAAACAGTCGTCAAAGATGAGAAATTTGAGGCTGGTGAAAGAGTTGTTAAGTTTAGAGCTGATGATTTGCCAAGCGGGGTTTACATTTATAGAGTTAAAGCTGATAATTTTGAGGCGAGTAAGAAAATGGTTTTGATAAAGTGAAAAAAGTTGAAAGATGAACGGATGTGAGCTGGAGATACTATTGATAAATGATTAATTTTTTATTATATTTTACTCGAAGGCAGACAAAACATAAAAATGGGAGGGGGATAACAATGAAAAAATTAAAAATTTTGGGGTTGATTTTAGTTTTCAATTTTTCATTTTCACAAAATCCAGAATGGATTAATTTCACTGCTGGTGGTAATTACATTCATGCACTTGCAATTGAGGGGGATTATATTTGGGTTGGGACATATGGTGGTGGTTTAGTTAAGTTAAATATGCTAACTGGCGAGAAGGTTAACTATACCAAGGGGTCAGGACTGCCGAGTAATTATGTTTTGGCTATTGCGATAGATGGGCAGGGTAACAAATGGATTGGGACAGGTGGAGGAGGATTAGCAAAGTTTGATGGGGTAAACTGGACTGTTTATAACACTTCAAATTCAGGTCTGCCATATGATTGGGTTTATGCAATTGCGATAGATGGGCAGGGTAACAAATGGATTGGGACATATGCATATGGAGGAGGATTAGCAAAGTTTGATGGGGTAAATTGGACAGTTTATAACACTTCAAATTCAGGTCTGCCAAGTAATTATGTTAGTGCAATTGCGATAGATGAGCAGGGGAACAAATGGATTGGGACTTGGGGAGGTCTTGCGGTATATAGGGAAGGTGGAGTGATATTATTATTAAAGCCGTATGCATATTTTTACAGTAATAGTCTTGATTTTGATAGAGTTTACTTAAGTGAGGTTAAGAGTTTGAAATTGAAGGTTGAGAACCGTGGGGGAGATACACTGATGATTACAGGCGTAAGCATAGCTGATACATCATTTAGATTTTTAGGTAATTTGCCCATGGTTTTAAATCCTGGAGATACCGGTTTTTTGAATTTTTCATTTAAACCGAGTTCTTCAAGATTTTATGTTGATACTGCTTTAATTTACAGTAATTCTTATCCTGATAGTGTTTTCAGGCTTGTTTTGAAGGGTAAGGGGATAAAGCCACCGTATTTATCAAGTTCTGTTGATAGCATAGATTTTGGATATGTTTTTGTTGGTGATTCGGTTATTAAGTTTTTAAAACTTTATAATTTGGGTGAGATTGATACGATAAGGGTTGTAAAATTAGAGATTTCAGAGCCTTTTAGCGTTGTTTTATCTTCTAATGTTATAAATCCTGGGGATAGTCTGAATGTTATTTTAAGGTTTAAGCCTTTATCTGGAAGGGTTTATGACGGGCTGTTAAAGGTTATTAGCACTGCTTGGAATGATACATTGGAAATTAAGGTTCATGGTAAAGGGATGCCTGTGGTGTTAAATACTAATAGACGGGTTCAATCTGGTGTTGTAAAGTTTATTTGCCGTTTTAACGCGGTTGATAGCGTTAAGTTAAAAAGTTTCTTTTATTCAGTTGATGGTGGTTCAAGCTGGAGGTTAAGTTCAAGTGTTTCAAGTTTTGCGGGAATAGGGGTTGGGGTTGATACTATATATTGGGATAGCAAGGTGGATTTAAATAATTTTGAATCGGCTAATGTTGCTGTCAGGATGGATTTTTCAATTAGTTCTTTTGATTTTTCATTTAGGATTGACAGCGTTGGTGTGGATAATCTTGCGCCGAGATTTAGTGGGGTAAAATCATATAAGAATTTACCTTTCGGTAAAATTATTCTTTATTGGGATAAGGCGGTTGATATAAGTCAGGTCAGGTATAAAGTTTTTGTCTCTGATAGTTTGGTTTTCTCTGGAGTTGAGGTTGATTCTGCTTTTGTTTCGGGGTTGAGGACATCAACTAATTATAATTTCATCATCAGGGTTAGCGATTTGTTTGGTAATGAGAGCTTTTCTTCTTACAGTGTTAAAGTTAACGCACTTTGTGATTATAACGGGGATGGGAAGATAGATGCTTTTGACCTTGGCAGATATGTTAAGTCGTGGAGTGAACTTGATTATTCGGGTTCGGACATTTATCCTTATGATGGCTCATTGCCATATGTTATTGTTCTTGGGGATGGGAAGCTGGATGTTTATGATGTTTTCACATTTACAAAGATTTGGGATTATTCTCATACCCAAGGTTTGCCAAAGGTTTTGAGTTTTGATGGTTTTGATTTTGCTTATTTAACTTCTGGTGGTGAGTTTGTTTTTAAACCTGATATATTTGGGGATTTTGTAAGTTATGGTTTTGAGATAATCCATCGTGGTGTTAAGGTTGATAGTTTTAATGTTTTGCGTGATGGTATTTCGCTTGTTTTTATGGATAGTTTGAGGGATGTTATTTATTTTGATTATTCAAAGTTTGGTGGGATAAAAGAGGATGGTTTGGAGTTGTTCAGGATTAAGTTTGGTGGGTTTGGGTCTGGAGATAGTGTTGTTGTAAAGTTTTATGTTTATGATGGTAATTCTTTGTCATTGGGCAAGGAAGTTTTGAAGAAGGTTTATGTTTTGAAGTTTGATGATATGCCTAAGGAGTTTCGTTTGTATCAGAATTATCCGAATCCGTTTAATCCTTCAACTTTTATAAAATTTGATTTGCCGAGGGAAGCTAAAGTTAAACTCAGTGTGTATGATGTCATGGGTAGGTTGGTGAGGGTTTTAGTTGATGAACAGATGCAAGCGGGCAGGTATAGAGTTGAGTTCAGGGGTGATGGTTTGGCAAGTGGGGTTTATTTTTACAGGCTTGAGGCGGGTGAATTTGTGAGTGTTAAGAAGATGGTTTTGGTGAAGTGATTGACTCACCCCCTGACCCCTCTCTCTAAAAATTTAGAGATGGGAAAAGATTTACTCACCCCCTGTGTCCCCCTCTCTAAAAATTTAGAGAGGGGGAGTTGAAGGGGGTGAGTTAAAAATGACTTTTTGAAATTGTTTTTCGCTCACAAACCTCCTTTCTAAAATTGTAAAGGGGTAAAGAAATTGACTTACCCCTTGCCCCCTCTCTATAAATAGAGATTAAAAGATTGACTCACCCCCTAACCCCCTCTCTAAAATTTAGAGAGGGGGAATTGAAGGGGGTGAGTTAAATCTGTTTTTTTTCTTCTTGCACTAAAGTGTTCATTGGAACGACGACAAGTTTATTAATGTGTTAACTCATCCCTGACCTTTCTCTAAAATTAGAGAAGGGGGGAATTGACTCACCCCCTGACCCCCTCTCTAAAATTAGAGAGGGGGAATTGAAGGGGGTGAGTTAAAAAAGAAGTAAAAAGATTGACTCACCCTCTTACCCCCTCTCTAAAATTTAGAGAGGGGGAATTGAAGGGGGTGAGTTAGAACTAAACTGCTTTGGGGTTTCGTATCTTAATTCCAATGAGATTCACTGGGGACAAAGAGATTTATCCTATCGTCGCAAGCGTAAGTGAAGTAATAAAAATGGGATTGTTTCGGAAGATATGTTTTCTGGTAGTGAGTTTTTCATTGGAACGGTAGCGAACTCGTTATTATGTTGATTCACCCCCCTGCCTCCCTCTCTATAAATAGAGATTATAAAGATTGACTCACCCCCTATCCCCTCTCTATAAATAGAGAGGGGAAAAATTGACTCACCCCCTTACCCCCTCTCTAAAATTAGAGAGGGGGAATTGAAGGGGGTAAGTTAAAAAATTATCAAAATAACTTTGTGGCTATGCTTCTTGTTCCAAGGTGTCCATTGGACAATCATAATTTTGCTAATAGATTGACTCACCATCTGTTCCCTTTCTATAAATATAGAGATAGGGGAATTGACTCACCCCCTATCCCCCTCTCTAAAATTTAGAGAGGGGGAATCAAAAGGGGGTGAGTTAAAAAAGAAGTAAAAAGATTGACTCACCCTCTTACCCCCTCTCTAAAATTAGAGAGGGGGAGTTGAAAAGGGGGTGAGTTGAAACTGAAATTTAGATCACCGAGGTTGCTTTGGGGCTATGTTCCTCGCAATGACAAGATAAATGTCAAGATTGTTTTAGGGACTTATGTTCTTTCATAATGGTGGAACAAGTGCCAAGATTCATGGGACTTTACTCCACAGATTAGCGAAATAATTCTGATTATTTTCTTACCAGAAAGAGGGATATCTCGGGGACATAGGTTATGATTAAAAGTGCGATGAAGAGCATAAATATAAACGGCAATGTTGCCAAATAAATTTTTATTATCGGTTTTTCAAATCTGAAACTTGATATAAACAAGTTTAAGCCAACAGGTGGTGTAAGGTAGCCGATCTCAAGATTTGTCAGAAAGATTATTCCAAGATGGATTGGATCAACTCCAAATTTTAAAGCGATCGGGGTTATAATTGGCACAACAACTATAATTGCAGAGAAAATATCCATTAACATTCCAACAACGAGGAGAAATAAATTAAGTAGAAGAAGGAATGTATACTTACTTGAGATATATTTTTGTATGAATTCAAAAATTTTCATTGGGATTTGCTCATCTATCAAATAACTTGTTAACCCGAGGGCGGAAGCGAGGATGATAAGGATTCCCCCTACAAGTATCATGCTTTCTTTCATTATTTTAGGTAAGTCTTTTTTCAAGTTTAAATCTTTATAAATAAAAAACTCAACGAGCAAAACATAAACCGCAGTTATCGCTGATGCCTCTATAACTGTGAAGATCCCAGCGTAAATTCCGCCTATTATCAAAAGTGGAAGCGGAATTTCCCAAATTGCATCAATAGTTGCGCGCAAAAGGTTTTGAGGTGAAAATTTTTGGGTTTGGATGGTTTTGTAATTTTTTATAACGCTGAAAGTTGAAAGCAAAAGAATAAGCAAAATCCCAGGTATGATGCCAGCGATGAAAAGTTTATCAACATCAACTTGAGCAACGAATGCATAAAGGATCAAAGGCAAGCTTGGTGGGAAAAGAAGTCCTAAACTTCCTGAAGTTGTCACAAGACCGAGTGAAAATTTTTCCGAATAGTTTGCTTTGATTAGCGCTGGAAAGACAAGTCCGCCGAGAGCAACTATGGTAATCCCAGATGCACCTGTGAAAGCAGTGAAAATTGCACACGATATAAGCACAACAATCGCAAGTCCTCCGGGGATCCATCCAAAAAGAGCCTGTGTTAAGTTCACAAGTCGCTTTGGAGCATTACTTTCAGCGAGGATATATCCAGCAAATGTAAATAATGGTATGGCAATAAGAGTTGATGTATTTGCAAGACGAGCCATCTCAATTATAATTGCTGATAAATCTGTCTGCGTTGAGATGAAACTTAAAATCGCAATTGCGGAGATGACTGTAAAAAGTGGGGTTCTGAAAAGGGCAAAGAGAATGAAAAGAAGTATCAGGAAGAAATTTAACATTGGAATTTAGAAAATGTTTTTAATTAAAATGCCCTTCAAAATGTTAAAAGCAAACCTCAAACTCATTAATAAAAATCCAATAGGTATTATGATTTCAAGCATCCAGTTTTTAAATCCAGCGAAAATCTCTCTTGGGAATTCCATTTCCATTTTTATGAAGTCAATTGATGATTTAAGTAAAATCAGACAAATTGAAAAAGCGAAAAAGTTTGTCAAGATGAAGGCGATTTTTTTAAGTTTTGGCGAGAGAATCCTCGTTAAAACATCAATGTTGATATGTCTATTTTCCCTTGTTGCAAGTGATGCGCCTATGAATGCAAGCCACAGGACTGTGTATCTTAGCATCGGGTCAGCCCATGATATTCCCGTTTCAAATAAATTTCTTAACACAACTTGAGCAAATCCAACTATGATCATAAGTGAAAGGAGTATCACCAAAACGATTGTTTCAACTTTTGCGATGGCGTCATTAATAAAGTTTAAAAATTTCATCAATTAGATGTTCTTTTGTTAGTTTTGCGGTATTCTTCAAGGGCTTTTTCAATTTTATTGAGCCACTCCTCGGTGAAAAGTTTTCCAACAAGCATTTTTCTTGCTTTTTTGCCTATCTCATCGTATTCCTCAAGGAGTTTCTTTGATGGTGGCTCTGTGATTATTATGCCGTTTTTCTTCAATGTCTCAACTGCCTTTTGATTTTCTTGTCTGCTTAACTCAACAAGTTTTCTCATATATTTTTTCCCATTTCGCAAAAGTATTTCTTGGAGTTCTTTCGGAAGTGAATCAAAATATTTTTTTGATATTAGGAGTGCTCCCGAAGCATCGGTAAGGGGGACATTGTGCATATATTTAATTTTTGTAAACCATTGAGTTGCCAAGATCGCAAGTGGGGAAGCATAAACCCCATCTATCAATCCGGTTTGCAGGGATGTTAAAACTTCTGTAACGGATAACTGGACTGGTGTAATTCCAATAACTTTATATGCAACCTCTGCGATTGGGTCTCCTTGCCAAGCCCACATTTTAATTTTCCTCAAATCTTCAATCCCGTAGATTGGAGTTTTTGTGAAGGTATAAACAAAACCAACTTCCGCCCACCCAAGTAAAACGAAACCACCCTTTTCAATTTCTTCTTTAAATTCGTCGTTAAATTTTTGATAAATATAATCAACCTCGTCATAGCTTTTAAATAAGAACGGTGAGTCAAGAACACGAAGATTTGGAGCTATTTCTCCAATTCCAACTCCTGTAAATCCACCGGCGTGATATTGTCCTATGCGAATCTTCTTTAGCACATCAATTTCATCTCCAGCTACGCCACCGGCATAAATTTTGAACCCAAGCCTTCCGTTGCTTTCTTTTCTTATTTGAGCGTCGTATTCACGCAGGACATTTATCCAAGTGCTTCCTTCAGGTGCGATTGTTGCAACTTTTATTAAGTATTCTTGCGCTACGGCAAAGTTCAAAAGAAAAAAGAAAAGCAGGAGTTTTCGCATATTTTTACCTCTTTTGTTTAAAATAGTTCATCAATCATCCCTTTAAATTTTTCTGCTTTCTTTTTTGCAATGATGTTTAAAAGCTCTGCATCTTTTAAAAGATGCGGTGGTGATTCAATTACATGGTTTAAAAGTTTTTCAAAAAGTTCCTTGTCCTGTATTTGAACAGCGTAGTATCTTGCATAAAAAACATAGGGGAGAAGATATTTGCCTTCTGAAATTTTTATACATCTTTCAAAATACTCTTTCCCTTTTTCAGGATCACCACCAAACATTTTGGGTCTTGCAGATAATAAAACGCCAAGGAACATATTCCCAGAACCATAGAAGTAATTTTCATCAAGTTGGATTGAGCGTTTAACCATTGCTTCAATTTTGGGAATTTGGGCAATTGCATCTGGGTCATCTCTGGATAGATTAACATAGCTTCCCCATGCCATTGCAGTCCAGAATAAAATTGGCACATCTTTTTTTGTGAATGAGCTTTTTAAGAGATTTTCAAATTTTTCAAATTCGCTATCAAGAGTTTTTGAAAATTTTTTATTTTTAGTTTTTAGAAAATTTATCCCGTAATCAAAAGCTCTTTTATAAAGAAATTTTGCCCTTTGTGGGTCTTCATCTTCAACAAATCCCAGCGCATATCCTGTGTAGCCCTGGACAAGCAGGGTAACAATTTTTTCGTTGAGTGAATCAGCGTTATAAAGGGCTTCAAGTAATTTAAGGTTTGCGGGTATGCTTGAGCTTGCCATCACATAATCGGTTTCGCTAAATATCGCCTTTACACCGGCATCAAATATATCCGACGCATATCTTATAGCCATCTTTTGAACGCTACACGCATTGAATAAAAAAACAAGGGTTAACAGAATTTTAACTTTGGTGTTAAGTTTTAACATAAAGCAGTTCATTTTTATTTTGTAAAAATTTAATCAAGATGCTTTATAAAATCAAAAAATAAGGAAAGATTGTTTTTCGGGGTGAGATAACAAATCAAGGCTTTCCAAGGCTCTTGACAAATTGATTAAAATTCATTATCTTCAATCAGAAACCTAAAATAAACAGGAGAACCTATGGGAAGGAAGGTTTTTTACATTGATACGGAGAATTTGAGTTTTAATGAGGTAAGAAACATTCAATTAAAATTTTTATTGATGATCTTTCTTATTGTCATTTTCAGTTTAGGTTTCCTTTTTGTTTTAAATTATTTTACAGGTGATATTCTTGGTTTTGGGAAGGCGAGGGCTGAGAAGTTACAGCGTGAGAATAATCTTCTAAAAGAACAATTAAAGGTTTTAAGGGAAAAGTTTCAGCAAATTGAAAGCATGGTTGCGAAGTTGCTTGAGCAAGATAGGGAATTGCGCCTTGCGGTGGATTTAAAACCAATTGATGAAGACATAAAGAAAGTCGGTGTTGGTAGCGTTGAAGAAAAGTATGAATTCAATCTTTCGGATGAAGAAGCGGAAAAGTTGCTTGCTGAATCATTTGCAAAACTTAGTAAACTTGAGAGGGAAGTTAGATTGCAACAGAAAAGTTATGAGGAAATTTACAGACAATATAAAATTAATCAGGAAAAATTCAGGCATATTCCAGCAATTTTACCTTTAAAGGGGGGATTAACTTCAAAATTTGGTTACAGAAAGCATCCGATCCTTGGGGTATGGGCAATGCATGAAGGGGTTGATCTTGTCGTTGATGTAGGGACACCTGTTTATGCAACTGGAGATGGCGTTGTAAGCTATGTTGGATATAGGGGAAGGTATGGGTTGCTCGTTGAGATTGACCACGGATTCGGTTATGTAACTATTTATGCGCATCTTTCAAAGGCTTTCGTTAGAGAGGGGCAAAAAGTGAAGCGTGGGGATAGGATAGCTTTAAGCGGTGCTACAGGGCTTGTAACGGCTCCACATTTGCATTATGAGGTTTGGAAGGATGGAATTCCACAGAATCCATTAAATTATTTCTTTGAAGAGGTTGATCCAGCGGAGTATAAAAAACTTGTTCAGGAGCAAAATAACAAAACTAATGGAGGTTGATAGGAATATGTTGTGGACGCCTGAATTAATTCGCTATCTTGAAGGTGCGCCATGGCCTGCAACAAAGCAGGAGCTAATTGAATATGCCAAGAGAATTGGAGCTCCACCTGAAGTAATCCAAAACCTTGAGGAACTTGAAGATTCAGATGAAGAATATAACGGAATTGAAGATATTTGGCCTGATTATTCACCTGAAGATGAGGACGACTATCTCTACGGTGAGGAAGATGAATATTAACTCTTTCACCCGTCCCGACACTTATATCTTGGGGCGGGTTTTTCATCTTTTAATTAATTTAGGTAAAGATGAGAAAGTTAATTTTTGTTCTTTTAAGTATCTTGATTACGGTTCTCGGGGCACAGGAGCAAAATTTTGAATTAAAAAAGATTAGATTTAAAGGGAATAGAACTTTATCTGAAAAAGAGTTATATTCAGTTCTCGTTTCAAAGGAGAGCCCATCCAAATTTTGGCAAATACTTTACAAGATAAACAATCGGCTCGGGGATAAACCGCAATACCTTGAAAGGGTCAAAGTCATAAACGATATAACAAACTTGCAAAATTACTATTTTGACAACGGTTTTTTTGATGTTAAAATTGACACCTTGATTGATTATGATTATGAAAAAGAAACGGCAAACTTAACATTTTTGATCAATGAGGGACAACCTTATGTTAATGATAAAATTGACTTCATCGGATTTGATGAACTTCCCGACTCTTTAAAAAAAATTATTTTTGACTTTTCGTTTCTCAAATCTGGAAATAGATACAGAAGAATGGATGTTGAAGCAGAGGTTCAGAGAATTTTGAATATACTTTACGATAATGGTTATCCAAATGCTTATGTTGATAGGTCAAGGATTCGTATTTTAGTTGATTCAACAAAAAAACTTGTTTCTGTTTTTGTCCCCTTCAATGCGGATGGAAGATTTTTGATAAGGGGGATAAAGATTTTTTTTGAAGAGGCAAGTAAAATGAAAATATCTGATGATTTGATAAGGCGTGAGATTGAATTTAAAAGTGGGGAATTTTACAACCGAAGTTTGATTTTAAAAAGTGAGACGAATTTATTTGAAACTGGTTTATTTGAGGGGGTTAAAATTAACATTTGGCAGGTTGAAGAAAAGGACACGATAAATTTTGCGGATATCGGAGTTTCGGTTGTCCCAAGAAATAAGCAGGACATTGCTCCATCTATTTACTTCAGTGATGAAAGAAATGCTTTTAATGTTGGTATCTCGCTTGATTATCAAAATAGAAATTTTCTTGGAGGAGGAAGAAATCTTTCATCAAGTATAAGATTTCAGATTCAAAGTTTAAACTTTAAAAAATTGCCAACGCTTACAGATACGACGAGCGCAGGTTTAATTGAGATGAACTTAAAGTTGAATCAGCCCTATCTTCTTGGGCGCAAAATTCCTGGGGAGATTAGTTTATCTTTGATGATTGACAAACAGAAAAGTTATCTTTTAAACATCACGCGAAATAGACTCAGATTCGTTTACAGACCAAATGGAATTTATTCTGGATTTTTAGATTGGGATATTGAAAGCGTAGACATAAGGTTTCAGAAGTCAATTGACATAACCCTTGCTAAGCTTTATCAGAAGCAGTTAAACTCTATTTTAAGTTTCACAATGCAAATTGATAAAACCGATGATTTAATTTATCCACGATCTGGGTATTCACATACTATTTCAATTGAAGAGGGCGGGATAGTTCCATATTTGCTTGGTCGGATGGGGATAAAAGTTTTACCTTTCTCGCAATATTATAAATTTGGGTGGCTTTATAGACGATTTTTCAACTTGAATAATTCAGTTTTTGCGTTTAAATTTAAATTAGGTATATCAAATGAATTTTTTATTAAGTCAGCAAGGAAGTTTGAGTTGCAACCTATACCGATAAACAGAAGATTTTTCGCTGGTGGAAGCGCAAGCGTGCGTGGATGGAGAGTAAGAGAACTCGGGAATGTCCCTGACCCATCTCTTGGTGGGAATGCACTCATAGAAATGAATTTTGAGAATAGAATAATTTTTTGGAAAAATTTCGGCGGTGTGTTCTTTGTTGATTTTGGAAATTTGTGGGATGATGTTAGATATGTTAAATTGAATCAATTTGCTGTGGCTGGTGGATTTGGGTTAAGATATATTGCATTCTTTGGAGGTTTTCGGCTTGACTTCGGTTTTAAAGTTTATGATCCAGGTTCAAATACCAAGGTTATCTTCAAAAAAACGGGCAAACAGATTTTAAAAGACATGGTGTTTCACTTTGGAGTAGGTCAAACTTTCTAAGAAAAAATTTAAAAACCTGATGGCTTGGTCAAATGTAATTGGTCAAGATAGAGTAAAACAGATTTTAATCAATGCGATTTTAAATGGGAGAGTAGCACATGCATATTTATTTTATGGACCTGAGGGGGTTGGGAAAGATGCGATGGCGATTGAATTTGCCAAAGCATTAAATTGCGAGCGTAAAAAGGCGGAAGCGTGCGATGAATGTAAAACTTGCAAGGGGATTTCGGAGTTTTCACATCCAAATGTGAAGTTGATTTTTAAATTACCCCTTGGGAAAAATGAAACGAAAGAGGATTCACCACTTGAAAAACTTGATGAGGCTGAAATAAAAATCATACAGGAGCAAGTAAGGCTTAAATCCCAAAATCCCTATCACAAGATTAACATCCCACGAGCCAACAGCATAAAGATTAATAGCATTAGGGAAATTAAGATGGAAGTTTCGCATAGCACATTTATTCCAGGGTGGCGTGTGATAATTGTTTCCGAAGCTGATGCGATGACCGAACAAGCGGCGAACGCTTTCCTTAAAACGCTTGAAGAACCAACACCAAGGACAGTGATAATTTTAACCACGGCAAATAAAGATAAACTTCTCCCAACGATCTTGTCAAGATGTCAACTTGTTAGATTTTCCTATCTCTCCGATGATGAAATAGCCAAAGCGCTTGTTGAAAGATATGAATTGAGCGAAGCGAGGGCGCGTCTCATAGCACGACTTGCAAATGGAAGCTTTGGTAAAGCAATTGAACTCCTTGATGTAACGATCAAAGATAAAAGAATAAAACCTGTTGATTTTCTTGCAACGATTGCGTCTGGGAGGATTGTTAAGTTGCTGATTGAAATTGAAAAAATTGTCACCGATTATGAAAGGGGCGAGATTGAAAATTTTCTCAATATAATTCTTACCTGGTTCAGGGATGCGATGATGCTTAAAATTGGGATGGAGGATAAGATTATAAATGTTGATATGATTGAAAGATTAAGGAAATTTGTTGCAAATTATGGTGAGTTTGAATACCAAAGAGCGATTTCACTTGTTGAAAAAGCAATTTCACAGGTTGATAAAAATGTTCAGTTGAATTTGATCTTGATAAATCTTTCAATTGAGCTTTCTGAATTAATGAACAAAGCTTATCAAAAAACAAAACAAATTGGCATACTTCAATGAACAGGCAAATAGATTCACCATTCTGGCTTGATGAAAGCTGGGAATCATTTGGAAGTGGTTGGGAGCAACTGGATAAAACATTTATTGCGGGGATTGAAGCTGAATCTTCTGAAATTGAAGAAGCTAAACTTCCCTGTGAATCTTGCTTTAAAAAACCTTTTGATCCAGAGCTTGCAAAAATTGAGCACACACTGAACCTTGTTGAAGTTGAATTTAAAAGCATGCGCCGTGACTTTTTTATAAATGATCAAAATCTTGAACTTAAACCAGGAGATTATGTCCTCGTTGAGGCAATTCGTGGCGTTGACCTTGGTCGTGTTCATTTAGCAGGGGAAAAAGTTCACCAAAAGCGAAACTTTTTAGGCGTAGTTGGACAGGTGATGAGAAAAGTTATACGAGTTGCAAATGAAGAAGATTTGAAAAAATTGATGAAAAACAGAGAAGACGAAGTTAAGGCATACTATATTTTCAAGGAAAGGGTAAAACTTTTCAATCTTGAAATGAAGTTAATTGATGTTGAATATCAATTTGATAGAAATCGCCTTACATTTTATTTTACAGCAAATGGGAGGGTTGATTTTAGGGCTTTCGTTCGTGATCTGGCTAAAATTTTCAAAACAAGGATTGAACTTTGGCAAATTGGCGTCAGAGATGAAGCAAGAAAAATAGGCGGGATTGGAAGCTGTGGGAGAACTTTGTGTTGTAACACATGGCTTGAAAAATTCAACAAAGTTACTCTTGTTCATGCGAAGTTTCAAAATCTTCCTTTAAATCCGATAAAGTTATCGGGACAATGTGGAAGGTTGAAATGCTGTCTTTTGTTTGAAATGCAGACATATCTTGAAGCGTTGAAAAATTTCCCGCCAATTGATTACGAGATACAAACTGAAAAAGGCATTGGTAAAATTGAAAAGTTTGATATCTTCAAAAACTATGTTTATGTGCATTATGGGAGTGATCTTTGGGAGAGGTATACGCTTGATGAGATAAAGAAATTTATCCCAAGCGAAGTATTTGAAAAAAGCAAAGAACTCTTTTCAAACGGGCTTGGCTAAATAAGATTGTTTTAAAGTTTTTGTTTTATTAAATTCTTAACGAAGTTCGCCAACAAAAAACGAATTTACCTTGAGCAAAAATTTTAAGAGAATCCTCGTAACAGCTGCACTTCCATATGCAAACGGACCTATTCATCTCGGGCATCTTGCCGGTGCTTATCTCCCTGCGGATATTTATGTTCGCTATCAAAGATTGAAAGGGAGAGATGTCATTTATATCTGTGGTTCAGATGAGCATGGGGTTCCGATAACAATCACGGCTGAGAAAGAGGGAATCAGCCCCCAACAGGTTGTTGATAAATATCATTATATGAACAAGGAAAGTTTTGAAAAGTTTGGGATGAGTTTTGATAATTATTCCAGGACTTCTCTTCCAATTCATCATCAAACTGCCCAGGAATTTTTCCTTGAGCTTTATAAAAAGGGGGTACTCAAAGAGAAAACAACGAAGCAACTTTATTGTGAAAAAGATAAAATGTTTCTTGCTGATAGATATGTTGAGGGTATTTGTCCTGTGTGTGGTTCGCCAGGGGCAAGGGGAGATCAATGTGAGAAATGTGGAAGCTGGCTTGAACAAACCGATCTAATTGAACCGAAATGCAAAATCTGTGGGACAACGCCAGTAATCAAAGATACCTCTCACTGGTATTTACCTTTGGGCGATTTCCAAAAACGGCTTGAAGATTGGATGAGCACAAAAACGGATTGGAAGGAAAATGTGAAGCAGTATGTTTATTCGTGGTTTAAGGAAGGTTTGCAGGATAGAGCTGTGACAAGGGATTTACATTGGGGGGTTAAAGTTCCCATTCAAGGTGTAGAAGGAAAAGTGATTTATGTGTGGTTTGATGCTTTGCTTGGATATATCTCTTCAACTAAGGAATGGGCTCAAAAGATCGGGCAACCTGAGAAATGGCGTGAATACTGGCAAAGTCAGGACACAAGATTAATTCATTTCATCGGAAAAGATAACATCGTTTTCCATTGCATAGTTTTTCCAGCAATGTTGATGGCGTGGAATGATGGAAGGAGTGATGAAATTTATATTCTGCCTGATAATGTTCCAGCAAATGAATTTTTAAATCTTGAGGGGAAAAAACTTTCAACGAGTAGGAATTACGCTGTGTGGTTAAATGAATATCTTGAAAAGTTTGAACCAGACCCTTTGCGTTATGCCCTTGCGAGTATCTTGCCAGAGACCAAAGATACTGATTTTTCATGGAAGGAATTTCAAGCAAGAAATAACAACGAACTTGCTGATATACTTGGTAATTTTGTTAACAGGACTTTAACATTTGTTAAAAAGAATTTTGAAAACAAAGTTCCAGAGAGATTTGAACTTGAAGATATTGATAGAGAGTTAATATCAAAGTTGAAGGAATATGCAGATAAAATAGCGGAAAATTATGAAAATTTCAGGATAAGGGATGGGGTCTTTGAGACGATGAACCTTGCAAGATTTGCAAATAAATATTTTAATGACACAGAGCCATGGAAAATGATAAAGGAAAACCCAAGGCGAGCCTCAACTTCAATAAATCTTTGCCTTCAAACGGTTAGAGCTCTTGCGATTTTATTTGAACCCGTTTTGCCTTTTTCCGCAAGGAAGATATGGGAGATGCTGAATCTAAAAGATGATATTGTGAAAGCAGGCTGGGATAGCGCCTATAACCTTATGCTTGAAGCAGGTCATCAACTTGGTGAACCCAAAATTTTATTCCGAAAAATTGAAGATGCCGAAGTTGAGGAAGAGATAAAGAAATTGAAGATAGCCTCCGGGGAAATCGTTGAAGAGAAAATTGAATTTAAACCTCAAATAACGATTGAAGATTTTGAAAAGATTGATCTTCGTGTTGCTGAAGTTGTTGAATGTGAAAGAGTAAAAAATTCCGAGAAGCTTTTGAAGTTGAAAGTAAAGATAGGAACTGAGCAAAGGCAAATTGTTGCTGGGATAGGCAAGCATTACAAGCCTGAGGATCTAATTGGGAAAAAAGTTGTGATTGTTGCAAATCTTAAACCAGCAAAGTTGATGGGTATTGAATCTCAAGGAATGCTCCTTGCAGCTGTCAAGGATGAAAAATTAACAATAATTACCACACTTGGTGAGATTGAAAGCGGAAGTCAGGTAAGATAAGTCCCGAACATTTAGTTCGGGATTTTTTATTTAAAAATAAAATGGAGCAAAAACTATGATAACTGAAAAAGAAAAAGCACTTAAAAACGGGGCAAGGTCAATTTATGACATGGCCCTTGAAACATTTGACAAGGCAGCTGACCTTTTAAATCTTGAGTGGGACATTCGTGAACATATTAAGTATCCAGAGAGAATTTTGATTGTTAATTTTCCAGTTCGTATGGATAACGGTAGGGTTCAACATTTTGAAGGTTATCGTGTTCAATACAGTACCGCTCGCGGTCCAGCAAAGGGTGGTATAAGATATCACCCAAATGTTACACTTGATGAAGTTAAAGCACTTGCTTTCTGGATGACATGGAAATGCGCAATTGTTAACATCCCATTCGGT
The DNA here is from genome assembly GCA_001485605.1 of Candidatus Kryptobacter tengchongensis. Classification (GTDB taxonomy): domain Bacteria; phylum Bacteroidota; class Ignavibacteria; order Kryptoniales; family Kryptoniaceae; genus Kryptonium; species Kryptonium tengchongense. The sequence goes on along the minus strand of FAON01000007.1, from coordinate 9,268 downwards.
GGTGGGAAAGGTGGCGTAGTTTGCAACCCGAAAGAAATGTCACTTGGAGAACTTGAGAGATTGACAAGAAGATATACCGCTGAAATCTTGCCTTTAATAGGTCCTGAAAAAGATATACCAGCTCCAGATGTTTATACAAATCCGCAGGTGATGGCATGGATAATGGATACCTATAGCATGATGAAAGGTTATGCTGTTCCAGGGGTTGTTACAGGGAAACCAGTTCAACTTGGTGGTTCCCTTGGTCGTGATCAAGCGACTGGTCGTGGAGTGTTCTATACAACTCAAAAGGCAGTTGAACATCTCGGGATGAAACTTGATGGTGCAACAGTTGTGGTGCAAGGATTTGGGAATGCTGGTTCTGTTGCAGCAATGTTATTTGAAAAAGCAGGAGCAAAAGTCATAGCTGTAAATGATTCAAGGGGTGGAGTCTATAATGAAAAAGGTCTTGATGTGATGAAACTAATTGAACATAAAAATAAAACAGGCTCAGTAATTGGATTCCCAAATTCCGAACCAATAAGTGCTGATGAACTTCTTGCGTTAAAGTGTGATATTCTTGTCCCAGCGGCGCTTGAGAATGCAATCCACGAAGGAAATGCTGGAAAGATCAACGCGAAAATTATCGCTGAAGCAGCTAATGGACCAACCACGCCTGAAGCTGACGCAATTCTTGAAGATAAAGGTGTGTTTGTAATTCCTGATATACTCTGCAACGCTGGTGGGGTTACGGTTTCATATTTTGAATGGGTGCAGGATGAACAACATTTGTTCTGGGATGAAGAGCAAATTTATGCTATGCTTGAAAAGATAATGAAACGTGCTTTTGATGAGGTTTTAAATATCCATCTTAAGAGAAATGTCTCAATGAGAATGGCAGCTTATATGCTTGGGATTGGAAGGGTTGCTGAAGCAGTAAAACTTCGTGGGCTTTATCCATAAGTTAAAGTGAGCGGGGTTTTTTCCCCGCTCCCATTTTTAATAAAATTTAAATCAAAAATAAATGAAAAAAGCAAAAGTCGTTCTGCTTTTAACATTTCTTTTTCTTGTGAGTTGTTTCTCACAAAATTTTACCCTTTCTTTTTACCTTGGCAAAAACATTCCTCAAAATACTTATTTGAAAATATCTCAAGACATAAACAAAACATTTTTGCGATTTGAAAACATTGAATTAACAGATAAAGCCTTTGAGTTCCCGCTTTATTATGGTTTAAAGCTTTCCTATGATTTGAAATTCATCAACCCAAAGGTCTTCGCAGAGGCTGAATTCATACATTCAAAAGTTTATTCAAATCCTTCACAATTCGTCCAGGTATTTGGAATTTACAGGGATTCGCCGATTGATACGCTTATGAGATTTGGCGATATAGTTCAAAATTTTTCAATCTCCCATGGTTTAAACTATGTAATTTTAAATTTTGGATATAAGATAAATTTTAACCCTGTGACTTTAGCTTTTTTGAAATTTGGTGTGGGACCTTCAATTGTGCACTTTGAGACAACAGTGGATTCCCTTCCTTTTGAAAGATATGAAGTGAACGGCTTCGTTGTTCAATTTTCAAGTGGTTTTAGTTTGAAGTTCTATAATAAGGTAAGCGGTTTTATTGAATTGAAATATACAAGTGGAGAAATTTTAAACGCTGGAATTTTCGGAGGCACAGCTGAAACTTTTATCAAAATGTGGCATGTTGTTTTTGGGCTTGGTTATAGTATCTGAAGTAGAAGACATTTTTTTAAGATAGATGGAGACTTGGCGAAAAAATCTTTACATTGTTTGGATTGCCCAGTTTATCACGATGATGGGGATGAGCATGATTGTCCCGTTTCTGCCGTTCTTTATAAGAGAGCTTGGTGTAAGAGATGAGGCAGACATTGCAAGGTGGAGTGGGATTGTTTTTTCGGGTCCTTTTATAGTTTCTTTTTTTACAACCCCTTTTTGGGGGACACTTGGGGATAGATTCGGGAGGAAATTAATAATGATCAGGGCAATTTTCGGGCTTGGTATAGCGCAGGTTTTGACGAGTTTATCTCAAAATGTTTATCAACTTTTTATTTTCAGGGTTATTCAAGGCGCCATAAGTGGGTTTATTCCATCTGCACTTGCTTTTGTTTCTGCGGAGACACCCTATGAAAGGAAAAGTTACGCTATTGGGGTTTTGCAAACCGCAACATCAAGCGGTCAGTTATTCGGACCCTTATTTGGTGGAGTTCTTGCTGATTTGATTGGGTATAGGCATATTTTTCAATTAACAGGATTAATTTGTTTTCTTGCTGGTTTTCTTTTGATTTTTGGGGTTGTGGAAACAAAAAGAAACAATTTTGAAAATAAAAACAGTGAGTTGAAAACTCTTATTGAAAATTATCATTTTGCTTTTGTAGACAGAAAAATAAGAACTGGACTTGTTTTGATATTTTTAGCCCAAATTACTGTTATGATTGTTCAACCAATTTTTGCATTGTTTGTTGAGTATATTTCTGGTGATGTTAAACATATTTCAACTTTGGCAGGTGTGGCATTTTCAGTTGCTGGGGCATTTACAGTTTTATCTGCTCCATTCTGGGGAAAGAAAAACGATCGTGATGTTAAAAGATTTGGAATTCGTGGCTATAAACAAAATTTAATTTTTTCATTTTTGGGAGCTGGGATTTCGTTTATAATTCAGGGAATTTCCAAGTCAATTTTTTTAGTGATTTTTTCAAGGGCATTATTTGGATTTTTTCTTGGTGGGATGACCCCTGTTTTATATTCTTTTGTTAGTAGAAATGTTGATGAGAATAAGCAAGGCGGAGTTATGGGTATTGCCTCAAGTTTTACAACTCTTTCAAATGTGATTGGACCAGGACTTGGTGGATTAATAGCAGGATTTTGGGGTTTGAGAGCTGGATTTTATTTGAGTGCTTTCCTAGCTTTTGTTTCGGTTGTGATTGTTATGCAAATGGGTGTTAAGAAGTAATTTTGCGTTTTGTGTTTAAATTTTTAAATTTAAATGTAAGATTTAAAATTTTGCCCGGGTGGCGGAATTGGGAGACGCGCTACATTCAGGGTGTAGTGGGCGTTAAGCCCGTGCGGGTTCGAATCCCGCCCCGGGCACTTTAAAAATTAAAATAATTTTTGTAAGCATAATGAGTGAAAACACCACTGGCAGAACAGACGGCAAACCAGAGGAAGTAAGCTTGTGGGATTATTTTTATGTGCTCTACAAATGGAGAAAGTTTATCGTTGTTAATGTTTTCATACTTACACTAATTGCAGTGGTCGTTGCCCTTTTATTGCCCGTTCAGTATAAGGCTACCGCAACAGTAATTGCACCAAGGAAAACAGATATTTTCGGGGGGTTAGGAATGTTTAGTCAATCAATCAGGGAATTTGCACCTTTCTTAAGAGGATTAAGTGGAACTCAACTTCCACTTTTTACATATCTTGCGATTTTAAATAGCAGAACGGCGATGGAAAAAGTTGTTAATAAGTTTGATCTCATTAAGGTTTATGGGATAAAAGACTCGTCTGTGGAGAAAGCGGTGAAAAAACTTCGCGGTAATACCGATTTTGAGATTGATGAGAATGGGGTTCTTGTGATAAATGTTTATGATGAGGACAGAAGAAGAGCAGCTGATATGGCAAATTATTTTGTTGAGGTTTTAAATGAAATAAACATAAAGCTTAACATTGAAGAGGCAAAAAATAATAGAATTGTCATTGAACGTCGCTATTTGCAAAACCTTGCTGATTTGAAAGCGGCTGAAGATACGCTTAAAAAGTTTCAACAAAGATATGGAATTTATTATTTGCCTGAACAAGCAAAAGCAGCAGTTGAAGCTGCTGCTGAGCTTGAAGCCCAGATAATCGCAGAGGAGGTTAAACTTGGTATTTTGCAACGCCAATTGGGGGACGATGCTTCTGAAGTTAGAGCTGTTAAAATTCAAATTGAAGAGATGAAGAAGCGTTTAAATCAAATGAAAGAAGGAAATGAGAGATTGAAGAACGAAATGACTTTATTTGTGCCGTTTAAAAATATGCCAGAACTTGGACTTCAATATCTTCGCCTTTATCGTGAATATGAAATTCAAAATAAACTTCTTGAATTCATTGTCCCGTTGTATGAACAAGCAAAGATTGAAGAGCAAAAAAATATCCCAGTTGTTCAGGTTCTTGATTACGCTGTCCCGCCAGAGAAGAAGGCAAGACCATTTAGGACATTGATAGTTTTATCTGTTTTCGCATCTGCGCTGGTTTTGTTTGTGATAATAGCGTTTGTAAATGAATCATTCCTTAATAGAAAACAATTTTTAAATTCACTTGATCTGAAAGCATATAATTTCGTTCGTAAGGTTGCCACCCTTTATAAGATATCTTAAAATTTAGTCCATCTATATGCAAAAAAGACAATTCAATTCAAACTTATCCGCGAGAAAAGTAATAGTTAAAAACACATTTTTTAATCTTATTGGGCAGATAATCCCGATTATAGCTGCAATTTTAGGGGTTCCTATATTGATAAGGTATCTTGGTATTGAAAGATTTGGAATACTTTCTATTTTGTGGCTGCTGATGTGGTATTCAACTATGCTTGATCTTGGTCTTGGCAGAGCAACAACGAGATTTGTTTCTGATGCAATTGCGAAATCGGAATTTGATAAAATTCCAAAAATTGTTTGGACATCAATACTTGTTCAGATAATAATTGGATTAGTTTTGATGTTTGTGTTTTTAGCGCTAACTCCGTTGGTGGTTGATAGATTTTTGAAAATAAGTCCTGAATTGATTTCAGAAGTAAAAACTTCGCTTTATATCTTTTCTCTCTCAATTCCAGTGATTTTATTAAGCACCTCGCTTCAAGGTCTTCTTGAGGCTTATCAGCGTTTTGATCTTATCAATTTTGTCCTTGCACCAGTTAAAGTGGGGATTTTATTACTCTCTATCATTGGTGCCATTCTTGATTTAAAATTATATGGAATAATGTTCCTTTTGATAGTGATGCGAGTTTTAGTGATTGTTATTTTATTTATCCTTGACTTAAAAGTATGTCCAGGGATAAGAAAGTTTTTTAACTTTGAATTTTCTATTTTGCCTGCTTTATTTTCGTTTGGAGGATGGATAACTTTGATAAATATTGTTAATCCAGTTCTCGTTTATGCCGATAGATTTTTAATTGGGGCAATTTTATCAACAGGGATTCTCGCATATTATACAGCACCTTTTGAGATCATCCAGAGATTATGGATAATTCCAGCAAGCCTGATGATGACTTTATTTCCCGCTTTCAGTGGCTTAAGCGGAGTTGAACAAAAGGAGAAAATTGTGCTTATATTTTCAAATGCCGTTAAGTTTACATTTGTTATTCTTTTTCCACTTATTTTTATCTTATCGCTTTTTTCCTTTGAGTTTTTGAAAATATGGCTCGGTCATGAATTTGCAGAAAAAAGTTCTTATGTTTTCAAATTTCTTGCTTTTGGTATACTAATAAATTCAATTGCTGGCTTTCCTGCGATTTTGCTTCAAGGAATTGGAAGACCCGATATAACAGCAAAGGTTTATCTTGGGGAGTTAATTTTTTATGTTCCGTTCGTATCGTTACTTATTTATAAGTTTGGCATTTTAGGCGCTGGAATAGGATGGTTAATAAGGCAAATTGTGGATTTGATTTTGTTATATGGCGTAATTTTAAAAAAGAAATTTATCTCGTTAATTCAGCTTTATAATTCCAATAGTCTTGTTTCTCTCTCTATTCTTGTAGTTTTATCTTTGATTGTTTTTGCTTGTGATGTATGGGATTTGGCAATGAAAATTACAACTGCTGTTTTTTCGCTTGCTGTTTTGAGCTTCCTAATCTGGTTTAAGGTTTTTAACAAAGATGAAAGGGAAATGTTAAAAATTGCATTAAAAAGTAAGTTGCTATGAGTTTTTATGGAAGCACCTGTTAGTGTTATAATTCCATGCTATAATGCAAAGGATACAATTGAAAGAGCGGTTCAATCCGTTTATAATCAGACTTGGAGACCGGCGGAGTTGATAGTTGTTGACGACGGTAGCGAGGTTGAAACGATTGAATTTTTAAGAAAATTGAAAAAGGAATATGGGGACTGGATGAAATTGATTGAATTGAAGAAAAACTCGGGTGGACCAAGTGTTCCAAGAAATGTCGGCTGGGATAACGCAAGCCAGCCATATATTGCTTTTTTAGATGACGATGACGCATGGCATGTTAAAAAAATAGAAATTCAATTAAACTTTATGTTGAATCATCCGGAATTTAGCATCACAGCTCATAAAGTTTATGTTGTTAAGGATGGACAATATCCAATAAATTTGGAAATCTATCCAGATTATCAATTTAGGAATGTTAACAAGTGGCTATTTTTGTTTAGAAATTTATTTGTAACATCATCTGTTGTGTTAAGAAAAGATTTACCATTTAGATTTGAATCAAATCTTAAATTTAGTGAGGACTATCATCTATGGTTGAGAATAATTTTAAGCGGGAATAAGGGAGCACTGTTAGACTTGCCTTTAGCATTTTGGTTTAGGCCGTTTTTTAGCCCCGGTGGAATAAGCTCAAAATTATGGGATATGGAAAAGGACGAGATCAAGGTTTATTTAGATCTGGTGCAACATGGATATGTGAAAAAGTATTGTCTTCCGTTTTTAATCTCATTCTCACTTTTAAAATTTTTAAGAAGAAAACTAATTAGTTTGAAATGGAAGTAGCTCACCAGAGCAAGAATGTTCCTTTTGTTGATGTACAAAATGTTTTGATGTTAATTGCACTTCTTAGTCCATTTGTTGGTATGTGGATAAATTATTATGCTATGTGGATCATTATGTTTGCGCTTGGTTTAGCGTGGATTTTGTTGACGGGAAGAGAAGCAAATGCAGGGCTTATGTTTCTATGGGGTTTGGAATTTGAGCCTGCTCCTGTTGATTTTGTCTTTATGGGATCATGGTTTAAAAGAATTATAAAAGGTGAGTTTAAGTGGGTTTCACACCCAAGCTTACATTTATTGCTTGCCTTTATTTTGCTTAATGTGTTTCAAATTTTTTATTCTGTATCGTTTTCAAGGGGATTGCTTTTTGCTGGTATAACTGTATATACAATTTCGCTTGCTTTCTATTTTTCAAGTTACATTAAAGATGAGAAGATTTGGAGCGAGATTAAAAAATTTTATTTAATCGCGGTTTATATTTCCGCTGCTGTTCTTGTTTTGATGATTCTTTTCCTCTTTATTCAAGGTAGGCTTGGAAGACCTGCGGGTTTTTTTAAAGATCCAAATGTCGCTGGTGCTTTTATAGCTACAGGCGCTTTGTATGCGATAAGTAAAATTTTGTTCAGTGAGAGAAAAGAAATTCCGAAATATGTATTAATTTTTCTTTTCCTGTTTATTTCTATTATTCTGACATTCTCACGTGGTTCGCTGTTAAATTTGTTAAGTGGTATTTTTTCCCTTGGGTTAATATCTTTAATAACAAGAAGGGGAAAAAGATTTCTTGCCGTATTGTTTATCACTTTATTAATTTCTATAGTTTCTGTGCCAATTATTTTAGAGGTTTTCAAGCAAAGTTTCAGATTCAGAGGAGCTCAGTGGTATGATATATATGGAAGGGCAATAGCTTGGAAAGCTGGGATTGAGTTGTTTAAAGCGTATCCTCTTGGAATAGGACCTGGGCAATTTGAGCATTATTCATTGGATTATCAAAAATCAGTGGGTGGTCCAATGCTAAGGTTAACGCCATCGGCTCATAATCTTTATTTAAGGGTTTTAACTGAAAATGGAATAGTTGGGTTTGTGCTGATAATAGGAAGCATGATAACGATTTTATTTGCTATGACGGGTTTGAGAAGAATGATATATTCTACGGATATTTTGTGGTTGTTTAGCTGCTTAGTTGGGATAATCGTTCAAAGTTTTGTAATAGATACTTTACATTGGCGTCATTTTTGGATTCTTTTTGGCTTTTTGCTCGCTTTGCTTAATTTAAAGCATAATGAAAAGAAATTTTGAAAAGTATGAGAATTTTATATGTGGTTACATCTGCTGGATTTGGTGGTGCTTCTATGCATGTTTTACAGCTTATGAAATACATGGTAGATAAAGGCTACGAAGTTGGACTTGTTTCTGCACCCGAACCAAGGCTAATTAAAGAAGCTCAACAGCTTGGGGTTAGGGTTTTTCAAAATCCTTATTTTGTTCGTCGTTTAAATTTTATCAAGGATATAAAAGCATTTTATCCTGTATACAAAGCGATAAAACTATTTAAGCCAGATTTAATTCATGCACATAGTTCAAAAGCTGGTTTAATTGCGAGATTTTGGTCTGCAATTCTAAATGTAAAACCAATAATTTTTACTGCTCATGGATGGGCGTTCACCGAGGGAAGAAAGTTTTGGAAAAGATGGATTCTGGCTCAAATTGAACGCATCTTCGCTAAGGTAACAACGAAAATAATTTGTGTTTCAGAACATGACAAAAAACTTGCCATAAAATTTAAAGTTGCCCCACCTGAGAAATTAGTTGTTATCCATAATGGCATTGATGTGACTTTGTTCCAAAATGTTAGAAAATCGCAAGTTTATAAAGATAAATTAGTAATTACATTTGTTGGGCGACTTGCGCCCCCTAAGGATTTATTTCTTTTGGTTGATGTTGCTGAGAATATAGATAACGCAAAGTTTTGGATTGTTGGTGATGGAGAGCTAAAAGAAAAAGTTCAGAAATACATTTATAAAAAAGGCTTGGCAGATAAAATTATCTTGCTCGGTGAAAGGTATGACATACCCGAGATCCTATCTCAGAGTGATATTTTTGTATTGCCATCGCGATGGGAAGGCTTGCCTTTAACTATTATTGAAGCGATGATGGCGGGATTACCAGTCGTTGCTTCTAATGTTGGTGGGGTTTCTGAACTTGTTGAGGATAGCGTAAATGGTTTCCTTGTTGCTCCAGGTGATGTTGTAGGATTTACAAAGGCGCTTCAAATTTTGGTTGAAGATGAAACCCTGCGAAAAAAAATGGGAGAAACTGGAAGAGAGAAAGCGATAAGAGAATTTAATCTTGAAAAAATGCTTTCAAAAACTATGGAGGTGTATTATGAGGTTTTGAAATTAAAAGAACTTGTTAAAGATGTCAAAGAAAACTGACAAATTGTTGGTAATTTTTACTGATGTTTTAATGCTGGTTATAGTATGGTTTAGTTATTATCAAATTCGTGTTGAGAGCGGGTTATTCTCTTACTATGTTAAGCCTGAGTTTTTTGTTCCAATGATTGCGATTA